>JAWOAO010000044.1:0-23954 GCA_046498485.1 Marinobacter sp.
GAGCCTTCGAGGGTGGTGCTGCCGAGGTCCCGTGAGCCCTTCCGGATGATGTACTGGGCGTGGTGCTCGACCGCGCTGGCCAGGCTGGGGTCTTTGAACACCACCAGGCCGACACCCATGGGTACGTACAGCTGCTTGTGGGCGTCAAAGGTGACCGAGTCGGCCTTTTCGATGCCGCGTAGCAGGTGCCGGTAGGTGCGCGAAAACAGGGTCGGGCCACCCCAGGCGGCGTCGATGTGGAAGTGGGCGCCGAATTCGCGGGCGATGTCGGCCATGGCGTCCAGTGGGTCGACGTTGCCGGTTTCAGTGGTGCCGGCGACGCCGCAGATGGCCATGACTTTGATTTTCTGTTTTTGCAGTTCCAGGCACTTGTCGCGCAGGGCGTCGGGCTGAATGCGATTGTCGTCGTCGGTGTCGACCGGTACCAGGGCGTCGCGGCCCAGGCCAAGCACGTCGGCGGCTTTGCGCAGGGAGTAATGACCGCGTTTGGAGACAACGATGGCGGCGCCTTCGTAGCCATAGTATTTCAGGGCCCGGAACAGGCCTTCTTCGTGCAGGCCGCAGAAGCTGCCTTCGGCGGGGAAGGCGCGGTTGCGGGCCACCCACAGGGCCGTCAGGTTGGCGACGGTGCCGCCGGAGCACATGGCGCCCAGGGCGTGCCGGGGATCGTGCATCCATTTGCGGTAGAAGGCACCATCCTGCTGGTACACCAACCGGTGAATCATGCCCAGCACCTGGCGCTCCATGGGGGTAAACGCCTTGGAGGTTTCGGTTTTGACCAGGTTCTGGTTCAGCGCAATCATGATTTTCGACAGCGGCAGCATGAAGTAGGGCAGTGCCGAGGTCATGTGGCCGATGAACGCCGGTGACGCGGTGTGAACCGAGTTGGCCACCAGTTTGTCGAGCAGAAACTGAGCCTGTTCCGAGACGAACACCGGTTTTTCGGGAATGACGGAGTCGGCGAAGTTCTTTTCGACGTCAGACAGGTCCCGTTCGACGGCAACGATGTGCTCCTGGAGAAATCCGGCCAGATTACGGGAGATGTTCTGGTCGATGCGGCTCAGGGTCGATTCCGGGGCTTCGGGCACCGTGAACACTCGATACATTGCTTCGATCGAGGCCTGGGCGGATTTTTTCTTTCCGGTCATAGAGCCACACACACTTCAGTGGTTATCCGAGGGGTTGGTTCCGGAAGCCCAGCGGACGGGGCCGGGCACTCATTGCCCGGCATTTGTAGGGCTATCGTGCCTGCTGGCAGGTCATGTATTCACTGAGGGTTGTTAGTATAAGGCCTGAACCGGAATGACGCTATGCCCCGGGGATGATGGCTGTTTCTGGCTGTGGTGTTGGCTCAGAGAATTTCCCGGTGGACCTCGAGGATGGCGGCGTCGATGCGCTCCTGGATGTCTTTTTCGACCTGGTCCAGGCGCTGGGCAATCTGTTGGGTGGAGGCGCCCAGGGCGGCGATGGTCCAGGTGGCGCAGTCGAGGGCGTCGTGGTCGGCGGTTTCGCTGACCGCCAGGTCGGGTTCTTTGCCCCAGATGGCTTTCATGGCGGTGAAGGCTTTGCGTTTGGCCTTGAGGTCTGCACAGGCGTAGAGCTGGAAGTGCAGGGTGAGTACGCCGACGTGCGGGGTGATGTCGGGTTGCTGTGGAGTTTTGCCTTCTTTAAGCAGCTTTCTCAGGGATTCTGACATGGTCTGGTTCCGCGTGTTGGTGCAGGAACCGGCGGGGGATGGCTTTCCAAAACACGCTCCTTCGGCACATCCATGTGACGCTTGGGCTCCGCCATCCATGGCTCCGCACAGTTTTGGAAAGCCATCCCCCGCCGGTTCGCGAACCTCTCAAGGGGCGTCTCGTCAGCCTGCCGCCATTAGCTGTCAGGGCTGTCAGGGGTGGGCTGACCGGTTTTTCCCTAGCCTACTACAGGCGTTGCCCGTTTGATAATAGCCGCCGGGTTGGTGCCGGAGGGCAGGTTGCCGTAGTTGATGCCACCGTGGGCTTGCAGGCGCGAGGCGCAGAAGGCGTCGGCGACGTGTTTGTCGCCAAAGCGCAGCAACAGCGAGCCTTGCATGACCAGGGCCAGGCGGTCGACGAGGTTTCTGGCCCGGTACTGGACGTCGCTGAGGTCGGCGAAGTCGGTTTGCAGTTGCGCCAGGAACGGGTCGAAGTGGCGGTCGCTGCCGCGGGCTTCGGCGGCTTCTTTGAAGAAGGCGTCGAGGCTTTCGGGTTGTTTCTGGATGGCGCGCAGGGTGTCCAGGCACTGGACGTTGCCGCTGCCTTCCCAGATCGCGTTGACCGGGGATTCCCGGAACAGCCGGGGCATGATGCAGTCTTCCATGACGCCGCTGCCGCCGATGCATTCCATGGCTTCGTAGGCGTGGTTGGGCACACGTTTGCAGATCCAGTATTTGCCGACCGGGGTGGCCAGGCGGGCGAACAGGCGTTCGTGTTCGTTGTCCTGGTTGTCCAGGGCGCGGGCGACTCGCAGGGTGTAGGCGAGGGCGGCTTCGTTTTCGATGGCGAGGTCGGCCAGGACGTTCTGCATCAGTGGCTGCTCGCTGAGGCGGGCGCCGAAGGCGCTGCGGTGGCGGCAGTGGTGCGTGGCCTGGGCGACGGCCTGGCGCATGCCGGCGGAGCTGCCGATCATGCAGTCGAAGCGGGTCATGGCAACCATTTCGATGATGGTGGGCACGCCGCGGCCTTCTTCGCCAACCATCCAGGCCAGGGCGCCGCGGATTTCAACTTCGCTGGAGGCGTTGGCGACGTTGCCCATTTTGTTTTTCAGCTGCTGCACCTGCCAGGGGTTTTTGCTGCCGTCCGGGCGCCACCTGGGCATCAGGAAGCAGGACAGGCCGCTGGCGGTCTGGGCCAGCACCAGGAAGGCGTCGCACATGGGCGCGGACACGAACCATTTATGGCCGACCAGTTCGTAGGCCTGGCCGGAACCTGGCTGGCCAACCGGGTAGGCACGGGTGGTGTTGGCGCGGACGTCGCTGCCACCCTGTTTTTCGGTCATCGCCATGCCGATGGTGACGGAGCTCTTTTCGGTATCCGGCACATTGCGGGCGTCGTACTCGTTGGTCAGGATTTTCTGTTCCCAGACCTCTGCCAGTTCTGGCTGGTTGCGGATAGACGGGATCGCGGCGAAGGTCATGGTGATCGGGCAGCAGTGGGCGGCTTCGACCTGGGAATGCAGATAGTATTTGGCAGCCCGGGCGACGTGGGCACCCTGGCCGGGGTTGCTCCAGGGCGAGCTGTGCAGGCCGTTTGCCAGGGCGACGCGCATCAGTTCGTGGTAGGCGGGGTGGAAGCTGACTTCGTCGACCCGGTGGCCATAGCGGTCGTGGGTTTTTAAGCCGGGCTTGTGGGCGTTGGCCTGGTTGCCCAGGTCAATGGTTTCGGCTTTGCCGGCCCAGGCGCCGTACTGGCTCAGATCGTCCTGGGCATGGCCTGCACCCTCCCGGAGCACGGCTTCCCGCAAGGCGATGTCCTGGTCATAAAGATTGTAGTCTTCCAGCGCTTCGGGCTGGTTGATGACCTCATGGGTGGCGGACAGGTAGCGGTCGTCCTTGGGCAGGTGCCCGGTGGCTTGACCGTTGCTGCTGTGCGGGTTGCTCATGGTTAGCTCCTGGCGCCGGTCAACCCCCGGATGCAGAAGCAGACGATGGCGTTGACCAGTTCATCTTGGTTGTTGTCGTTGCCGGGTGCAGCGTTTGTCTGTGTTGGCGACAGCGGCCCCACCAGGGATTCTGATATCGCTCCGACCAGGCAGGTGCTGCTCAGTCGGGCGTTCTGTTCGGGCAGGCAACCTTCGGCGATGCCCTCCCGAACCGCCTGTTCAAACAGGCTGGCGTAAGCTTTCCGGTAAATCAGTCGCTCTTCCTCGACTTTCGGGTCAACGGGTTCAGCGATCAAAGCCCAGGCCTTCATCGGCCCCTGGAGCGCCCGCTGTGCGAATTTTCGCAGAGCATTGTCGAGCCGCTCGATGGCATCGCCCGACACTGATAATGCTTCGGCAACTTTGTCGACTTCCCGTTGCGTGGCCAGCCGGAAGATCTCGGCAAACAGGTCTTCCCGGGATTCAAAGTGGCGGTAGATGGTGCCGGTGGCCACCCCTGCCAGGCCCGCTATCCGGGTAATTCTGGCGCTGCGAAAACCGCCCTCTGCGACGCACTCCCAGGTACATTCGATAATTCTGTTGCGCGCCTGGGCTTTGCGCTGGCGCATCTTCTCGGTTTCGCGATAAGCCATGCTGGCTCCTTGGCAAGTAGTGAATCACTATTCATTCTTTGTGTCAATTTTAGTGGCTTCTTGAGCTTCTGCATAAGCCATTAAAATCAATATCTTACAAAAAGATACAAAACGTTACAAAAAAGCAGTTGTCAGGAAATGGCGTCGTCGCCAAAACCGGATTATAAAGACGCCAAGACGGGCCCGCAGGCGGCCGGCGGTCGAGATCGGGTGTTGCCTGACCGGGCTTACAAAACACCTGTTGTTCCGTTTTCGTTGATGGAGAAAACAACATGAGTGAATTCGACGAAAGCAATCTGGAGCCGTCCGGTAGTAACTGGAGCGGCGACAGTGACGATAACCATTCTATTGCCAGCCGGGCGCGAGTAAGAGCCCAGTTGCAGTCAGATATCGAAGCCTTCTTGCAAGGCGGAGGCAGGATAGAGGAGGTAGATACCACTCTACGTTCCGATTCGCCCCGCAAGGTGGAGGTGGGATTCAACAACCGTTCCGCCTGAGTTCTTGCCAACAGATTCTCTTGGTCTGTGGGCGGTTTTCGCAAAATCGCCCGGTTTTGTCATTGGATTGTCACCAATCATCAGCACACTCGGCTCAGACCTGCAACGGCAGGCCTGTGGAGTGTATGATGTCATTACTTTCCAAGGTCATCCATGTTCAGGAGATAATTCGTGTCAAAGCCGCGCCCGCCGCTCTCCAGCCGAGCTTATCCGTCTACCCGTTTGCGTCGCAATCGTGCCAGTGACTTTTCCCGCCGCCTGGTCCGGGAAAATCAACTGACCCCGGACAATCTGATTTACCCGGTGTTTGTGGTGGAAGGTGAAAGCCAGCGGCAGACGGTGCCTTCTATGCCGGGGGTTGAGCGGTTGAGCATTGATCTGCTGGTGGCGCAGGCTGCGGAATGGGTGGATTTGGGTATTCCTGCGGTGGCGCTGTTTCCGGTGGTGCCGGCGGAGCACAAGAATCTGACGGGCTCGGGTGCCTGGGATTCTGATGGCCTGGCTCAGCGGGCGGTTCGGGCGCTCAAGACCGCTTATCCGGATTTGGGTGTGATTACCGATGTGGCGCTGGATCCGTTTACCACCCACGGCCAGGACGGCATTGTCGACAACGATGGCTATGTGCTCAATGACGTGACGGTGCAAGCTCTGGTGAACCAGGCACTGTCCCACGCCGACGCCGGCGCGGACGTGGTGGCCCCGTCAGACATGATGGATGGCCGTGTGGCGGCCATTCGGGAGGCTCTTGAATCTGCCGGTTATGTGAATACCCGGATTCTGGCCTACTCTGCCAAGTATGCTTCCAGCTACTACGGCCCGTTCCGGGACGCGGTGGGTTCGGCGGGTAATCTGGGTAAGAGCAACAAGTCTACCTATCAGATGGACCCGGCCAACAGCGACGAGGCCATCCACGAGGTGGCTATGGACCTGGCTGAAGGCGCCGACATGGTGATGATCAAACCGGGCATGCCGTACCTGGACATCGTGTACCGGGTTAAAACCGAACTGCAGGTGCCGACCTTTGTGTACCAGGTCAGTGGCGAATACGCCATGCACATGGCGGCGGCCCAGAATGGCTGGCTGGATGGCGATGCGGTGATGATGGAAAGCCTGATGGCCATGCGCCGGGCCGGTGCCGATGGCATTCTGACCTATTTCGCGGTGCGCGCAGCGAGATTGATGCAAGCTCGCGCGCGGGCCTAGACGGGACGCCAAGTGCCCGCACCAACCATGGATGTAATGAGTGATGACGACCGAAACCGCGCAGACAGCAATAAGCAGTGATCAGAGCGTACCCGCACCGGTGCAAGTGCCGCCGGTGGGTGAGGAAATCAACCTGGACGCCAGCGAAAACTATTTCAACCGGGAACTGAGCCAGCTGCAGTTCAACTATCGGGTGTTGAAGCAGGCGCTGGACACCACGCACCCGCTGATCAACCGACTGATCTTTTCCTGCATTTTCAGCAGTAACATGGACGAGTTTTTCGAGATCCGGGTGGCGGGCCTGCGCCAGCAGATCAAATATGGCCGTGAAACCGTGGGCGTCGACGGCATGCTGCACGAACAGGTGCTGGCGGAAATCAGCCGGGTGGCCCATGAATATATTCATGAACAGTACGACATTCTCAATAACGTGCTGATTCCGGAGCTGGAGAGAGAAAATATTCACTTTGTCCGGCGCCGGGAATGGACGCCGGCCCAGGCGAAGTGGGTACGCAACTACTTTGATGAAGAAATCCTGCCGGTGGTCAGTCCGATCGGACTGGATCCGTCGCACCCGTTCCCGCGCCTGGTCAACAAGAGCCTGAACTTTATCGTCGAGCTCGATGGTAAGGATGCCTTCGGCCGGGAAACCGGCATGGCCATCGTACCGGCTCCGCGCTCCTTACCACGCCTGGTGCGCTTGCCGGATGACGTCTGCGATGGCGGCGATAATCTGGTATTCCTGTCATCAATGATTCACGCCCATGCCGATGAGCTGTTCCCCGGCATGGAAGTCAAAGGTTGTTATCAGTTCCGGTTAACCCGTAACGCCGACCTTGAGTTGGAGGACGATCTGGTCGATCTGGCATCTGCCCTTCGGGGCGAATTGCTCAGTCGCCGTTTCGGTGACGGTGTGCGGCTGGAAGTGGCTGACAACTGCCCGGAAGAGCTGATGAATTTTCTGTTGCGGGAATTTGGCCTGACCCAGCGGGATCTTTACCAGGTGCACGGCCCGGTAAACCTGGCCCGATTGCTGGCGGTGGGCAGCCTGGTGGACCGCCCGGACCTGACCTATGCCAGTTTCTCGCCTTCGATTCCGCGCCTGATCCGCAGCAAGGAATCGATGTTCGATGCCATTCGCAAGCGTCCCTTGTTGTTATTGCATCCCTACGAGAACTTCAGTCCGGTGGTGGATCTGTTGCGCCAGTCGGCGAAAGACCCCCATGTGTTGGCCATTCGTCAGACCTTGTATCGCACCGGTGCCGATTCCGAAATCGTCGAAGCGCTGGCGGATGCCGCCCGTCGCGGCAAGGAAGTAACGGCGGTGATCGAGTTACGGGCCCGCTTCAGCGAAGCCGAGAACCTGGAGCTGGCCAGCCGGCTGCAAGAGGCCGGGGTCATCGTAGTGTACGGCGTGGTGGGCTACAAGACTCACGCCAAGATGATTCTGATTGTTCGCCGTGAAGAAGGCCGCTTGCGCCGTTATGTGCATCTGGGTACCGGCAACTACCATGCCGGCAATGCCCGTTTGTACACCGATTACAGTTTCATGACCTGTGACGAATCCATTGGCGATGACGTCAACAAACTGTTTCAGCAGCTCACCGGCATGGGCAAGGCGCTCAAGATCAAAAAGCTTTTCCACGCCCCGTTCACCCTGCATAACCGCCTGATCAGTCTGATCGAGCGTGAGACCAGTCACGGCAAGAACGGGCGTATTATCTTCAAATTCAATGCACTGACCGAGCCGCAGATGATCAAGGCGCTATACCGGGCGTCTCAGGCCGGGGTGCAGATCGATCTGATCATTCGGGGTATCTGCTGCTTACGCCCGGGCGTGCCGGGGTTGTCTGAAAATATACGGGTGCGGTCTATTATCGGGCGTTTCCTGGAACATACCCGGGTGTATTACTACGACAACCACGGCCACCCGGATGTCTACTGCTCAAGTGCCGATGGCATGGAACGGAACCTGCTGAGTCGTATTGAAACTGCGTTTCCGATTGAGGAGCCGGCCTTGCTGGCCCGGCTACGGGACGATCTGGATGCCTATCTTGCGGATAACTGTCAGTCCTGGGTGCTACAGCCAGACGGCAGTTATATTCAGAATAAGCCCGCAGAGGGCGAAGAGCGCATGGCATCGCAGCTGGTTTTACTGGACCGGTTGACTGCAAAACTCAATTGATACGCCGGGATGTTTTCCGGCGGCAAGTCATCAGACAACAGGATTGGGATCTTGAATCTTAAGCGATGGACGATCGCCGGCGCGGCGGTACTGGTGATTGCGGGTGTAGCTCCCTGGGGTGTGGGCTATCTGACTGAGCAATATTGGCTGCAAGCTACGCAGAGAATGAACAGTGCCCAGCCTTTCCTGCGCATGGAGACGGGCAAATACCAACGGGGCCTGTTGGGCTCCGAAGTGTCGGGCACGGTTACCTTGCTGGACCCGGCTACCGGTGAGAGTAACCGGATTGATTTCGAGGCTCAGGTGTCACATGGGGTGACCGGCAGTTTCATGAATTTCCGCCCGACCGAAGGCTGGCAGCCACCAGGCGCCGAATGGTTTCCTGAATCCGAACCCAGGCTGACGCTGGAAACCCGGGTCTGGGGCTCGGCAACGCTTGAGTTGCAGGCACCGGTGATTCACCTTGATCACCCGATAAATGGCGGCTCCTTGCGCACGAGTGGTGGCCTGGCGCAACTTGAGATCAGCAGTCTTGGCGAGAAGGCCGACATGCTGCTGGTCTGGCCGGCGGTGGTCCTGGCCGGGCCGGCGATGAATGTGAGCATCGAAGACATTGATCTTGAGCAAAGCCTGGCCCGGCTCTCGGGTGATATCTGGATCGGTTCCGGCACCATGACCATGGAGTCGGTAACCCTGCAGGCGCACCAGGCGTCAGCGCTGACTGTGACCGGCTTTTCTCTGGGCAATCACAGTGAGGCTGACCGCAACGGCGAACGGCTGGATTCTACGATGTCGCTGGCGATGGCGTCGGTATCCTTTGGCGATGACGCCTTTGGTCCTCACCGGATGGAGGTGGCGGTGGACGGCCTGGATGTGGCCAGCTGGAATGCCTTCAGCTCAGTGATGACCGACATGCAAATGCTGGCGCCGCAGGACTCCAGCCAGACGCCGCAGGCCACGTTCGAGCAGCAGCTGGCGTTGATGCAGCGTTTTAATGAGTCGGTTCGCGGGCTGGCGGCTGCCGGCTTCTCGGCGGGTATCCGGGAATTGAGCCTGGCGACACCTGAGGGCCCGGTGCAGGGCAGTCTGGAACTTTCGCACCCTGAGCTGTCTGACAGCGAGCGCGACAATATGTTGCTGGTGATGCAGCAACTGGCCGGCTCACTGGATTTCAGTATGCCGCTGGCGCTGGCGGAAAACTATCCTGAGCTGCGTATGCAGGTGGCCCCGTTGGTCAAGCAGGGCTTACTGGTCGAGAGTGGTGACCAGCTGGTAATGGCCGGTCGTATGCAGAACCTGGTGCTGGACATCAACGGGATTGAAATCCCGTTGCCACCCTTGCTGTAGCCTTGCTTACGTCGTCAGCTGCTGAACTTTCTGGTCAGGGCGTCGGTAACGGCGGGGTCGACGAATTCGGAGACGTCGCCGCCGAGGGAGGCGATTTCCCGGATCAGGGAGGATGAGATGTAGGACAGGTGGTTGGATGGTGTCAGGAAGACGCTTTCGACTTCCGGCGCCAGCCGGCGATTCATGTCGGCGAGCTGGAATTCGTACTCGAAGTCGGAGACGGCGCGCAGGCCGCGCAGGATGACGGTGGCGTTCTGTTCTCTGACGAAGTCGGCCAGCAGGTTGCTGAAACCGGTGACGGTGACATTGGGGATGTGTGCAGTGGCCTTCCGGACGAGCTCGCAGCGCTCTTCGAGGTTCAGCAGCGGCTGCTTTTTCGGGTTGTAGGCGACGGCGACGACGATTTCATCAAACATTCGGCCGGCCCGTTCGATCAGGTCGGTGTGGCCGTTGGTGACGGGATCGAAGGTGCCAGGATAGATGACTTTGGGCATGCACAGCTCCTTTTGTTGGTGGGCCCTAGGATATCAGCATTGGGGATTGTGCTGTAGCCCAGGCCCGGACCAGAAGGAAAAACCCCGAGTCAGCGAATAAACAGCTTATAAACCATCCGGTGGGCAGCCGTTCCGTGCGGTGCATACACATATTTGCCGCTGTTGAACTTCTGCTTGGTGAAGATCGCCCGATGGTGGGAGAACGTCAGGAAACCTTCGCGGCCATGATAATGGCCCATACCCGAGTCACCGATGCCACCAAACGGCAGATCGTCCTGCGCCACATGCATCAATGCATCGTTAATGCACATCCCGCCTGACAGCGTGTTGTCTACTACGTACTGCTGATGCGACTTGTCATAGCCGAAGAAATACAGTGCCAGCGGCCGTGGCCGGTCATTGATGTAATGAATGGCCTCATCCAGATGGCCGTAACTGACCACCGGCAGAATCGGCCCGAAAATCTCATCCTGCATCAGCTTCATATCCGGCGTCGTCTTCAGCACCAGCGTCAATGGAATCTTGCGGGTGCCATCCTTCATATCCTCATTGGCCGGATTAATCTCAACCAGCTCCGCGCCTTTGGCCCGCGCATCGTCCAGATAGCCCTGCAGGCGCTGATACTGGCGGTCATTAATAATCGCGGTGAAATCGTCGTTGTCTCGCAGGCTCGGATACATCTCCGCAAAGCGGGCGCGGAACTCATCGACAAACGCCTGCACCCGATCGGCCGGGCACAGCACGTAATCGGGCGCCACACAGGTCTGGCCGGCATTAAAGGCCTTGCCGAACGCAATGCGCTGAGCGGCGTCTTCCATCGGTACATCCGGTGACACAATGGCCGGTGACTTGCCGCCCAGTTCCAGGGTTACCGGTGTCAGGTTTTCCGCTGCCGCCTTCATGACCAGCTTGCCCACCGTTGTCGAGCCGGTGAACAGCAGGTGATCGAAGGGGCGCTGGGAAAAATCAGCCGCGACATCTGCCTCGCCGTTGATCACCGATACCAGGTCTTCCGGGAACATCGACTCGATGAGCTCCTTGAACAGCGCCGACGTGTGCGGGGTGAACTCGGACATCTTGATCATGGTGCGGTTGCCGGCTGCCAACGACGCGACCAGTGGGCCGACGGCCAGATACAGAGGGTAGTTCCAGGGCACAATCACGCCAACCACGCCCTTGGGCTGATAATGCACCTTGTTGCTGGCAGGCTGGAACAGCATCGAAACATGACGCTTGGAGGGCTTCATCCAGTCCTTCAGGTGCTTCAGGGCGTAATTGATACTTTGAATGGAGGGCATGACCTCGGCAATCAGTGACTCGTCTTTGGAGCGGCAGCTGAAATCCCGATCGATGGCATCAAGCAAGCGATCCTGGTTGGCCAATAGTGCGCCTTTGAGCCGTTTCAGATTTTCCTTGCGCTCGGTCAGAGACGGCGCCGGATTGCTCCGGAAGGCTTTGTTCTGGTCCTCGAACACCCGGTGGGTATGCTGAATCTGTTTTTTGCTCTCGG
Source organism: Marinobacter sp. (assembly GCA_046498485.1). GTDB lineage: Bacteria > Pseudomonadota > Gammaproteobacteria > Pseudomonadales > Oleiphilaceae > Marinobacter. The sequence goes on from JAWOAO010000044.1 coordinate 11,490, forward strand.
TGAGCTGGACGACGGTGGCACCCATAGTTCTCTCTCCATCGGCTGCGGGCAGGTTCCCGCAGTCTGTTTTTTGGTTGGTCAAAACCTGATCGGTTTGCGCTTGGGGCTATTATTAGAGTATATACTCTAGGCAGTCAAGAAATGTCGGATGGCTCATCGGGCTATCCGTGATGCAGGTAATAACAATGACCGGCGGGACGATGAAAACCAGAGACAAAATTCTGCTAACCAGTCTGGAGCTTTTTAACGAGCGGGGTGAACGTAACATCACCACCAATCATATTGCCGCCCACCTGGCGATATCTCCGGGTAATCTGTATTACCACTTCCGGAACAAGTCCGACATCATCTACGAGATTTTTCAGGAGTACGAAAAACTGGTCGATTACTATCTGGACATTCCGGAAGACCGTGCGCTCACCCTGGACGATCTGAGGTTTTACCTTGAGTCGGTGTTTGATGGCCTGTGGAGCTACCGGTTTTTTCACCGTGATCTGGAATACCTTCTGGGCAGTGATCCCCGGCTACGTCAGGACTATCGTGAATTCACCAATCGCTGCCTGGCCGCCATCAACCGGATTTTTGGTAAACTGGCGGATGCCGGAATCATCGCACCGCAGCCTGAAGAGCTTCGCTCGGCCATGTCGCTTAACGTCTGGATGGTGATCACCAACTGGATGGCGTTCCTGAAAACAGCCCACGCCGCTGAAGACGGGGCTGGCCTGACGCTGACTGAACTCAAGCAGGGCATCTATCAGGTGTTGACGCTGGAGCTGCCTTATCTCACGCCGGAATACCGGGAGCGGGTGTTGGCGCTGCGGGAGACATACCGGCCGACCTTGCCGGATGCTTCAGAGCCACCCAGCCTCCGGGTGGGTGCCACGGGATAATAGCTTGACTATAAGCTGTTCAGGTTTTGAACTTTTTGTGAGAGCGCGACTCAAATCAGTTGATGTGGGGAACCGGACATTCCCCGCGTCGCCTGAGTGAGTTCTCAGGTACGTCGCAAACCCTGACGTTTCGCCGGTCTGCCTGATGGTAGACCGGTTTTTTCTTTTACCGTGGGGCGTCTTCTTCCGGGCTTTCCAGCCAGTCCGTCAGCGCCTTCCGGCACTCGTCCAGACCCCGTTTCGCCGTGGCGGAAAACATGATCAGGTGTTCTACGCACTGATACTCTTTCAATTTGTCTGAAATGCCCAGCATGACGGTTTTGGCCTGACCAAACTTGAGTTTGTCCGCTTTGGTGGCAAGAATCATCAGCGGCAACTTGTTATGTTCGCACCATTCCACCATCATTTGGTCGAAATCGGTGAGCGGGTGGCGAATGTCCATCACCAATACCAGGCCACGCAGGCATCGGCGGTCGTTCAGGTAATGGCCCAGATGTTTTTGCCAATCGTCTTTCATATCGCGTGAGACTCTGGCATAACCGTAACCGGGTAAATCAACCAGACGAAGATTTTCTTTATTCAGAGTGAAAAAGTTGATCAGTCGGGTGCGACCGGGCGTTTTGCTGGTTCGGGCCAGCTTACCGTTGACGGTGATGGCGTTCAGAGCGCTCGATTTACCAGCATTGGAGCGGCCAGCGAAGGCAACTTCGGCTCCGATGTCTGGCGGGCACTCGTCCAGCCGGGACGCGCTGATCAGAAATCGGGCGCTGTTGAAAGAAAGGTTTTTTTGAGTCAGGTCAGAGTCCACGACGGATGGTGTTCCTTTGGATTTCAGTTATCGACATTTAATGTATAATGTTACACCAATTTCCAGTGGGGCGCCGTGCGTTGCCACTGTAAGCCCCGGTTTTGAGCTTGATCGTCTAGCGCCTGCCGGCTGAACCACGAAGAATACTTTCAAGATTCAAAGATGAGAGAAGCGGAGCGAGCATGAAAAGACTGATCGCAGGAGTTGTTCTCGGAGTTGGCCTAACAGCAATGGCTCACGGGGCAGGAGATCCAGCAGCAGGTGAACAGAACGCGGCAGTATGCGCGGCTTGTCATGGCCAGGGCGGCGCCCAGCCGATCATGGCGGTGTACCCGAAGCTGTCTGGTATCGGTGAAAAGTATCTGTATCGGCAGTTGGTGGATATCAAAACCGGAGTTCGGCCGATTCCGGAAATGACCGGCCTGCTTGATAATATGTCCGATCAGGAGCTCTTGGATCTGGCCGCTTATTACAACGAGCAGGAGATGGTGGTAGGCCAGGCCGATCCGGCACTGGTCGAGCAAGGCCAGGCGCTGTATCGGGGTGGTAACATGGCCACGGGTGTTGCTGCCTGTGCCGGCTGCCATAGTCCGGATGGCGCTGGCAATGAGCCTGCCGGCTACCCGGTTCTGGGTGGTCAGAGTGCCGACTATGTGGCCCAGCAGCTGACCGCTTACCGTGATGGCGAACGCGCCGCAGGGGCTAACGCTGCTATCATGATGGATATTGCTTCAAAACTGAGCGATGCCGAGATAAAAGCGCTGGCGAATTACGTTTCTGGTCTTAACTGAAACAAGGCTTGCCGTTGCCAGGTAGCGAAAACCCCGCCTTTGCGGGGTTTTCGCTACTTACCTTTCCGTAATTATTCCCCCCTGACCCGCAGTAGAACTTTCCAGGTTTGCTGGGTCATAATCCTTCTGACATCAGAATTCAGAATTCAGGACTCGGAGACTCCCAATGATAAGAACGCTAGGTACAGTCGTTGTTTTTGCTCTTTCCATTGCTTTTGGCGGGCTTGCTCAGGCTCAGTCCTGGCAAGACGGTACCCATTATCGCACGCTGGACACCCCGGTACGCACCGCGTCTGCCGATGGTGTCGAGGTGGCTGAGGTGTTCTGGTATGGCTGCCCTCATTGCTACACATTCAAGCCGTTGATTGAATCCTGGGCTGAAAAAGCTCCGGACTACGTTAATTTTGTGAAATTGCCGGCTGCGCTTGGCCAGAGTTGGGAGCCTCATGCCTACGCCTTCTATGCGTTGGAAGCCATGGGTGAGCTGGACAAGGTGCATGACGCCCTGTTTGCCGCGCTGGCGGGCGAGCGTCGCCCGCTGAACACTCCGGAAGCGCTGGCGGACTTTGTCAGTGGTCATGGTGTCGATGCCGAGGAGTTTCTTGATAACTACAAGAGCTTTGGTGTTCGGGCCCGGGTTCAGCAGGCACAAGCAAAGATTCGCGGTGCGCGCATCACCGGCACACCGACTATGCTGGTTAATGGCAAGTATGTGGTCAGCGCCTCGATGGCCGGCAGTCACGAAGCTGTGCTGTCGGTGGTCGACTATCTGGTCGAGCAAGAGCGTGCGGTATCGCAGTAGTCAGCAATGATGTTTTGAGCGGTGCGTTCAGGCTCAGCGTGGGAATCCCGGGCTATGTATAAGCGGATCCGAAATCAGCTCAATGGTATGCTCAGGGGGCCGGAAGGCCCTCGTGGGTCCAGCTCGGGCAGCGAGCACGTGCCCGAGTTTGAGGCTCATCGTTACCTCCGACTGCTCACCTTTAACATTCAGGTGGGTATCAATACCTCGTCCTACCATCACTATCTGACCCGAAGCTGGCAGCATTTTCTGCCTAACCGTCGGCGTATCGAGAACCTTGACCGTATTGCTACCTTGCTCCGACAGTATGATGTGGTGGCTTTGCAGGAATGCGACGGCGGCAGTCTGCGCAGTGGCTACATCAATCAGGTGCAGTATCTGGCCGAGGCGGCGGGCATTCCGTACTGGTACCAGCAGCTGAACCGGAATATGGGCCATATCGCCCAGCACAGTAACGGCCTGTTGAGTCGTTACCGGCCGCTGGACGTGACTGAGCACAAGTTGCCTGGCCTGATCCCTGGTCGTGGTGCCATTATCGCCCGCTATGGCGCGGCGGATGACCCACTGATACTGGTGCAGATGCATTTGTCGCTCAACAAATCGGCACAGCAGCGACAGCTTGGTTACATTCGGGATCTGATTGCGGACTACCAGCACGTGGTGCTGATGGGCGACATGAATGCCCATGCCGAGCATTTGCTGACGCAAACGCCGCTGAAGGAGAGTGGTCTGATCGCACTGCCTGACACCGCGCACAGCTTCCCCAGCTGGCGCCCGGAAAAGGCGCTGGATCATATCCTGGTGAGCCCGTCGCTGGAAATCCGGCGGGCAGAAGTGATCAGTTACCCGGTGTCGGATCATTTGCCCATCGCAATGGATATCGCGTTGCCCAAGGGCTACCTGGAAACTTACTGAATTATTTTCAGCCACAAAAAAACCCGGCTCGCTGGCCGGGTTTTTTTGTGGAGGCAGGATCAATTACTTGATCTTGGCTTCCTTGTACGCAACGTGCTTGCGGACAACCGGATCATACTTTTTGATCTCGATTTTTTCCGGAGTGTTACGCTTGTTCTTGTTGGTCGTGTAGAAGTGACCAGTGCCTGCTGATGAAACCAGCTTGATTTTCTCGCGCATGATGCGGCTCCTTAAAATTTCTCGCCGCGGGCACGAAGATCGGCCAGCACAGCGTCAATGCCTTTTTTATCGATAACACGCATACCCTTGGTGGATACGCGCAGCTTTACGAAACGTTTCTCTGATTCAACCCAGAAGCGATGATTCTGCAGGTTGGGGAGAAAACGACGACGTGAGTGGTTCATCGCGTGAGAAACGTTGTTACCGGTGACCGGTCGCTTACCGGTAACCTGACAGACTCTGGACATACTTGCCTCCGACCTGAGCTTTGGTCCTGAAAATGCGTATTTGATTCGTTTAATTGCGTCTCTGGTCGCTACCTGCGCCTTGAAATTGCACGCTGCCCGCCAGACGCCGCCAGTAAAGGGACGCTTTTATACCAGAACTGCCGCCCCAACGCAAAAAATTGTTGGGAATTTGGCCAGTTTCCCGATGAAACCCGATCCGGTTTACATCAGCCCCCGTTCAGCCAGAGATATTACCTCACCATGGCCGACAACCATATGGTCAAGAACCCTGATATCCACGAGGCCCAGCGCCTCCTTCAATCGTCTGGTCAGGGAAATGTCGGCCTGGCTCGGTTCTGCCACACCGGACGGATGATTGTGAGCGAATATCACCGCCGCTGCATTGAACTCCAGGGCCTGCCTGACGACTTCCCTGGGGTAGACGGCGGCTCCGTCTATCGTGCCCCGGAACAGTTCCCGGTACTGGATGACCCGATGGCGGTTGTCCAGAAAAAGCCCGGAGAAGACTTCATGGGGGTAGGTGCCAAGCCGGCTGCAGAGGAAGCGCCGGGTATCTTCCGGGGAACGTAGCGGGTCACCCTGGCGCAGGGGCTCGTCCATTACCCTGCGGGCCATTTCCATGGCTGCCTGCACCTGGGCGTATTTTGCTGTGCCCAGGCCCTTTACTTCGCAGAATTGCCGTCTGGAGGCGGTTATCAGGCCTCGCAGGCCGCCGAAAGCTTCGGTGAGATGACGGGCCAGTGCCATCACCGGCATGCCTGCGGTGCCGGTGCGCAAAAAAATTGCCAGTAGTTCGGCATCAGAAAGACTGCCGGCACCGTGGGCGAGCAATCGTTCCCGTGGTCGTTCGTCGTTGGGCCATTTGTGATCGGGCATGAGAATCCTTTCCTTGATGGTCTGCGCTTCCTGCGCCTGTGCCGTCGTTATCGATAACAACGGTATCATAACGGCACAATTCTACCACGCCCGACAGGCTGCCGGCAGCGTTCTGGCATGCTATCTTATAAGCCTTTCATTTTGTGACGGATACGGAGCCGCTATGGCCGCTAAACGAATCCTGCTGGGGGTGACCGGTGGTATTGCCGCCTATAAGAGTGCGGAGCTGGTGCGACTGCTGAAAAAGTCCGGCCATGAGGTCCGCGTGGTGATGACCCGGGGTGCAGAGGCTTTCGTGACACCACTGACCTTCCAGGCACTGAGCGGCGAGCCGGTCAGGACGTCTCTGCTGGATCCGGAAGCAGAGTCCGGGATGGGACATATCGAGCTGGCGAAGTGGGCGGATCACATAGTGGTTGCTCCGGCCTCCGCCGATTTCATTGCCCGTCTGGCCCAGGGTATGGCAGATGATCTGCTGACTACGTTGTGTTGCGCCACAGAGGCGCCCATTGCAATAGCCCCGGCGATGAACCAGGCCATGTGGAGTAACGGCCGCACGCAGCGCAACATTGCGCTGCTGGAGTCGGACTCCCAGGTCAGCCTCTGGGGGCCTGCCCAGGGTGATCAGGCCTGTGGTGATGTCGGCCCCGGCCGAATGCTGGAGCCCGCTGCGCTGAACGATATGATCGGTGGGGCCGCCCGTGGCCCGCTCACCGGAAAGCGGGTGGTAATAACGGCCGGTCCTACCCGGGAACCCATCGATCCGGTTCGTTACATCAGCAACCACAGCTCCGGTAAAATGGGTTATGCCCTGGCTGCTGCTGCCCGGGCTGCCGGTGCCGATGTGGTTCTGGTCAGCGGCCCCGTGGCGATTGCTGCACCATCCGGTGTGGAGGTCCGCGGAGTAATGACAGCGCAGGAAATGCTGGATGCAGCCGGCAAGGCAGTTGATGAAGGCTGTGACCTGTTTGTTGCCACGGCAGCAGTGGCGGATTATCGCCCTGATACCTGTGCCGATGACAAGATCAAGAAGTCTGACGAAAGTATGAGCCTGTCGCTGGTGCGCAACCCCGACACCCTGGCTACTATAGCGGCCCGGAATGATGCCCCGTTCACCGTTGGCTTTGCCGCAGAAACCCGAGATGTTGAGCACTACGCCCTCGACAAGCTGACACGGAAAAAGCTCAATATGATTGTTGCTAACGACGTTTCAGCGCCGGGGCTCGGTTTCAACAGTGACGACAACGCCGTCACTGTGTTCTGGGCCCAGGGTCGGGAGGCTATTGGCCCTGCTCCGAAGGCGATCCTTGCGCAACGGCTGATCGCCCTGATGGCAGATGAACTTACCAAGCAGGCTGGCCCGGCCGGCACTCTCTGACTAGGAAAACCGATGACCCGAAAAACGTTTCAGGTACGCATTCTGGATGACCGGATTGGTAATTCCGTGCCGTTTCCCCAATACGCGACCGAAGGCTCCGCCGGTCTGGATCTGCGTGCCTGTCTTGATGCCCCTGTGACCCTGAAGCCGGGCCAGACCGAACTGATAAAAACCGGCCTTTCAATACACATTGCTGACCCGTCGCTGGCAGCAATGATCCTTCCCCGCAGCGGGCTCGGACACAAAAACGGCATTGTGCTGGGTAATCTGGTAGGGCTGATTGACTCCGATTACCAGGGTGAGCTTATGGTGTCCTGCTGGAACCGCGGGCAGACCGAATTTACCGTTGAGGTAGGTGAACGCATTGCCCAGCTGATTCTGGTCCCCGTGGTGCAGGCAGACTTTGAAGTAGTGTCGTCTTTTGATGCCAGCCAGCGCGGAGACGGCGGATTCGGCTCAACGGGTAGCCGCTGAGATTGCAGGCGCAGAACAGTGTTCAGGGTCTATACTCCCCTGATAAATGAAGAATCCGGGCGAAAATAACACCAGCAGGATGGACTATGAAGCTTGGCAGGAAGAAGAACTCTGAAGAGGCTGCACCTGATACAAATCAAGACAGGAAACCAGCAAAAAAACAGAGCAAGGACAAAAAAACGGCCAACGGCCCCCGCCATAAACGGTTAAGTTCTGTGTCGATCGCCCAGGCTCTGGTTGTGGTCATAGCGGGCGCCATATCAACGGCGCTGCTTTATTTCGTGCTTGCGGAGCCCTCCGAGGGCCGTCGCTTTGAAATGCAGGCCGCACTTGAAGCAGATACGGCAGCCATCAGGTTCAACCAGCAGCTGTCGTTGCTGCAGTCTGCGGTGGAAGGCATTTCCACCCAGGATCATGTTCTTGCGGCGTTGCGTGGCGAGACCTCCAGGGGCGATGTCGCGGCGGGTCTTGCTGGTACCCTGCCCGGAATAGAGGCGGTATATCTGTTCCCATACGGTGACATCCCCCGTAGCGCCAGCGAGACCACCCTGGGCTTTGCCGGTCTGGATCTGGCACGGCGTGCGGAGACCGGTCAGAGACTGTATCCGGATGCCTTCCCGCGTGACGGGCAATGGTACCTGCAGATGGCCGCCCCTGTTCGCAATCCCCAGAGCCGTGCTGTCGCTGGCAGTGTACTGGTGGTTTTCAACACCGCACAGCTGTTACCACTGATGTCGGGTGTTAATCCGGAACTGGGTGGGCAATTCTCCCTAGTGCAGTCCGTTAACGGTTCAAACCGCACCATTGTCAGCCAGGGTAGCGGGAATGGCCCGGTCCAGGCTCGTGATCTCACCAATCCGGACTGGGAGCTTCAGTATCGGCCGGCCTCTTCCCCGGCTCCGCTGTTCAGCAGTGTGCTGGTGATTCTCCTGGCACTGGTTCCTGCGGTAATAGCGGCGATTGTTGTCTGGCTGCTTCTGGGCAATGCCCAGAGAGGCCTGCGCCAGGATGTTACCGTGCTGATCCAGTGGGCACACAAGGTATTCGGTGGGGAACGGATCAAGCCGCCCTCTCTGAAGTGGGACATGGTGGCGTCTACCGCTGAAGTGCTTCACCGGCTTTCGCAGATGGTCGAAAAGCGGGTTGCCAAGGCGGGAGAAACGGCACGCCCGAAACCGGCCAGTGCTGGCCAGGCCGCCAAACCGGCGGCCGATGAGCCCCTGTTCCAGGACAAGGACATGCTCGACATTGATATGCTGGACGGTGACGACGATGTGCTGGGCTTTGGAGGTTCCGGCGGCCCGGAAGATACGCCGGAGGTAGATGAGGTTCGTCTGCCGGAAGCCGAGGTTTCCGACACCATATTCCGGGCCTACGACATACGTGGCATTGTTGGCGAAACCCTCACGCCCGATATCGTGACAGTGATTGGTCAGGCCATTGGCAGCGAGGCCATAGCGCGCGGCGTTGACAGCCTGTGTGTTGGCTACGATGGTCGTCATTCCAGCCCTGAGCTTGCAGATGCCCTGGCCGCGGGAGTTATGGCCAGCGGCTGCAATGTGATTCATGTGGGCGCGGTACCGACCCCAGTGCTCTATTTTTCAACCCATGAGCTGGATACCGGTTCCGGGGTCATGGTGACCGGCAGCCACAATCCGGCCAATTACAACGGTCTCAAGATCATGCTCGGGGGCGAAACCCTGTCCGGTGATGCCATTCAGAAACTGTTGCAGCGAATCCGTACCGGTGATTTTGCCAGTGGGCAGGGTGCCCAGTCCTCTGAGGACGTTCGCCGCGCCTACCTGGATCGCATTGTCGGAGACATTGCGGTTGCAGCCCCTCTCAAGGTGGTACTGGATGCCGGTAACGGCATTGCCGGTGAGCTGGCTCCGTTACTGGTTGAGGAACTGGGCTGCGAGGTGATCCCGCTTTACTGCGAAGTGGATGGCAATTTCCCCAATCACCACCCGGATCCCGGAAAGCCGGAAAACCTGGCGGACCTGATCGATCGGGTGAAAACCGAGGGCGCCGATATCGGGCTGGCCTTCGACGGTGATGGCGACCGCCTGGGTGTAGTGACCAATTCCGGAAAGATCATCTGGCCGGACCGTTTGCTGATGCTCTTTGCCCGGGATGTGGTGTCACGCAATCCGGGTGCGGATGTCCTTTATGACGTGAAATGCAGTCGCCGCCTGGCAGGGGTGATATCCGAAGCCGGTGGGCGACCGATCATGTGGAAGTCCGGCCATTCCCTGATGAAGGCGAAAATGAAGGAAACCGGCGCCCTTCTGGCAGGGGAGATGAGTGGCCACATCTTCTTTGGCGAGCGCTGGATGGGATTTGATGACGGCCTTTATTCCGCGGCCCGGCTGCTGGAGATCCTGGGTATCGAGGATCGCCATTGTGATGAAGTCTTCGAGGATTTTCCTGAGGACATCAGCACGCCGGAACTGAATGTGGACGTATCGGAAGACACCAAGTTCGATCTAGTGGAACGTCTCGGCAGGCAGGGCGACTTTGGCGACGCCAACATCAGCACCATCGATGGAGTCCGCGCGGAATATACCGATGGCTGGGGATTGTGTCGTGCATCCAATACCACGCCGGTGCTGGTACTCCGTTTCGAGGCGGAAACCGAGGAAGCTCTGGAACGCATCAAGGTTGTTTTCCGGGAACAGCTGCAGAAAGTGGCACCGGATCTTGTCGCGGATTTCTGACAGCTCTGGAATAATCGTGGCACCAATGATGGGACATCTGACTAACAAGGCAATGTGAATGGCTCTGGATCGTGAAACAGCAATGCAGGTTTCGGCAGTACTGAGTAAGGGCCTGCCCTATATTCAGCGGTTTACCGGCAAAACAGTGGTGATCAAGTACGGCGGCAACGCCATGGAAAACGAGGAGCTGAAAAGCAGCTTCGCCCGGGACGTCGTACTGATGAAGCTTGTGGGCATCAATCCCATTGTTGTGCATGGTGGTGGGCCTCAGATTGGCGAACTGCTGGACCGGCTCAACATCAAATCTGACTTTGTAAACGGCATGCGGGTTACCGACAGCCAGACCATGGACGTGGTTGAAATGGTCCTGGGCGGCCAGGTAAACAAACAGATCGTCTCCCTGATCAACCGCCATGGGGGCACTGCCGTGGGCCTGACGGGAAAGGATGCAAACCTGATCCGTGCCCGTAAGCTGGAAGTCATGAATCGCTCTCCTGAACTCGAGCGCCCGGAAATTATTGATATTGGCCACGTGGGTGAAGTCGACAGTGTGAATGTCGAAGTCATCGACATGCTCACACGCAGTAATGTAATTCCCGTTATCGCACCCATTGGCGTTGGCCCGGATGGTGCGTCCTACAATATCAATGCAGACCTGGTGGCCGGCAAAGTGGCGGAAGCCATGAAGGCTGAAAAACTGATCCTGTTGACCAACGTTTCCGGCCTCAAGAGCAAGGACGGCAAGGTGCTGACCGGGCTGACCGCAAAACAGGTCAACGAGCTGATTGAGGATGGCACCATTCATGGCGGCATGCTGCCGAAGATTCGCTGCGCCCTGAACGCGGTGGAAAACGGCGTTCGTACCTCTCATATCATCGACGGCCGTGTGGCCCATGCGACGTTGCTGGAAATATTTACCGATGAGGGTGTGGGTACCTTGATCTCCCGTAACTGATGACGCCAGAGAGGAACAATTGATGAAGCGCCTGCTCACCTTTCTGGTTGTCCTGGCCCTGATTGGCTATCTGTCATTCAAGGGGGCGGTCTGGTGGCTGGCGGACCAGCGCTTGTCCGAAGCCCGCAAAGCGTTGGAAGACGTTGGCGTCATCGACCGGGGCGAGATCCGTTCAGGTATCGATGGCCAACTGGTGCTGGGGGATGGCAGTTACCAGGATTACCGTCTCACCCGGCCGGTGGAGTTTGACAGGGTGATGTTCAACGCCCATTCACCGCTGGCATTGCTGACGGCCCTGGTGAATCCGGCAGACCTTCCCGGGCAGTGGTCCCTACAGGCAGAGAACCTGCGCCTGATGCTGGACACCAATATGTTCCGCAACTGGGTGACGGCAGGCAGTGTCATGACGCCAGCTTTGTTTTCACCTGTTTGCGGCCCAGATCACCGCCAGCATCTTGGTAGCGGTGACCTGCTTCGGCTCGGTGTATCCGGTGTGTCGGGCGAGGCTCTGGTCATCCAGGGTGCTGACGGTCTTTACGGGGAACTGACCACCGTCAACGCAGGAAGTGTGGAAGTGGACTGGCCGGGTGCAAGGCTCAATCTTGTGGATCTTCCGGGCATTGCGGAATCATCTTCGTCGGCCATGATCGTAACCCTGAGGGACGGGGGCCTGATGCGTCGGGTGGCGGCCTACTGTTCCCGGGAATCTGGAGTGGAAACTGCTGAATGGGCCAGTATCGTTATGGACACTTTCAGCGACGCACTGCGGACCCGGGGTTTCAGTGCCAGCGAACAATTGCTGGCACTGTATCGGCAGTGGCTGACCGAAGGCGGCGAGCTGACCCTGGAGCTTGATCCGTCAGCCCCGGTTTGGGGCGTGCCAGTGAAGGTGGATGGTGCAGCCACCGACGACAGCCTGAGTGTCCGTTACAACCGCTCGGAAGTGCCGGATGTTTATCTGACTCGCGTGGAGCCAGAGTTCCCGGAACAGCCCGAAGCCATGCTGGAGCCGATTGTTACCGGAGGCAACGGTGATGACGGCACCAACATCGTTGCCGGCTGGAACCCTGCTGACAGGGAGGAAGCCGATTCCTGGATCGGGCGGACGGTGAGAGTCACCCTGGAGAATGGTAATGTTGTAGAGGGTCGTCTGGTGAGCGTGGACGAAGTTTCTTGGTGAGGGGATGGCAATATCAAATATAGTTCATAGTGTAAGAAACATAATGAGGAGAGATCCTGGTGTAGATGGGGATGCTCAAAGAATCTCTCAAATGACTTGGATGATTTTTCTCAAGGTTTTTGATGCAATGGAACAGGAGAAAGAAGCAGAGAATTCTAAGTATAAATCTCCTTTGCCAGAAGAGATACGATGGAGAAATTGGGCAGAGGATG
>JAWOAO010000069.1:0-4736 GCA_046498485.1 Marinobacter sp.
GTTGCCCTCGAACGGAATGCCCTGGCCACGGTCCAGCTCGAGGGCAACTACAGCCAGTGGCTGGAGAACAAAGAGAAGCGTCTGGAAATGGAATCCAAGCAGGAGGCCACGCACCAGAAAGCGATCAAGCAGGAGCTTGAGTGGGTGCGCTCCAACGCCAAGGGCCGGCAATCCAAGAGCAAGGCCCGGCTGGCCCGCTTCGAGGAAATGAGCTCCCAGGAATTCCAGAAGCGTAACGAAACCAACGAGCTGTACATTCCGCCCGGACCGCGTCTGGGTGGCAAGGTAATTGAAGTAGACGGCATCAGCAAAGCCTTCGGTGATCGCCTGCTGTACGAAGACGTCTCCTTCAAGGTACCGCCCGGCGCCATTGTCGGCATCATCGGTGGCAACGGTGCCGGCAAATCCACTCTGTTCAGGATGATTGCCGGTATGGATCAGCCGAACTCCGGCACCATCACCGTGGGCGAAACCGTGAAGCTGGCCTACATGGACCAGATGCGCGATCTGGACGGCAGCAAAACCGTGTGGGAAGAGCTGTCCGACGGCAACGACATTATCAGGGTGGGCAACTACGAGACCCCGTCCCGCGCTTATGTCGGCCGCTTCAACTTCAAGGGCTCCGACCAGCAGAAACGGGTGGGCGACCTGTCCGGTGGTGAGCGTAACCGCCTGCACCTGGCCAAGCTTCTCAAGGAAGGCGGCAACGTGCTACTGCTCGACGAACCGACCAACGATCTGGACGTCGAAACGTTGCGCGCCCTGGAAGAAGCCTTGCTGAACTTCCCCGGCTGCGCCCTGGTGATCTCGCACGATCGCTGGTTTCTGGACCGCGTCGCCAGCCACATTCTGGCATTCGAGGATGACGGCGAGGTGGTCTACTTCGAAGGTAACTTCACCGACTACGACGCCGATTTCAAGAAGCGCAAAGGCGAATCGGCCATGCAACCCAGGCGCATGAAATACAAGAAGCTGGCGTAATGGCAAGACCTAAAACCGCCTTCGTCTGCACCGAATGCGGCGCTGACTATTCCAAATGGCAGGGCCAGTGCACGGCCTGCCAGACCTGGAACACCATCAGCGAGGTTCGCGGCATCAGCGGCGGCAACAGCACCAAAGGCGTCCGCGGCATACGTTTCGAGGGTTACGCCGGCAGTCTGTCGGAAGTCAAAAGCCTGGATGAAGTCAGCCTGGCCGAACAGACCCGCATCAGTACCGGCATTCAAGAGTTTGACCGGGTACTGGGTGGCGGCCTGGTAGAAGGCTCAGCAGTGTTGATGGGCGGCCATCCCGGCGCTGGCAAGAGCACCTTGTTGCTTCAGGCCGTGTGCCAACTGGCCGCTCAACACCCTGCCCTGTACGTCACCGGTGAAGAATCCCTGCAACAGGTGGCGATGCGCGCCAAGCGCCTGGGCTTGCCCACCAAAGACCTGAAGATGCTCTCGGAAACCAGCGTGGAGCGCGTCATGCAGGTGGCCGAAGCCGAGAAACCCCGGATTCTGGTGGTGGACAGTATTCAGGTGATGCACGTGGCAGACTCCGAGTCCGCGCCGGGTTCAGTGTCGCAAGTACGCGAAAGCGCCGCTTACCTGACCCGCTTTGCCAAACAGACCGGCACCATTCTGTTTCTGGTCGGCCACGTCACCAAAGACGGCAGCCTGGCCGGCCCGAAAGTGCTGGAGCACATGATCGACTGCTCGATCCTGCTCGAAGGCTCCAGCGACAGCCGCTACCGCACCCTGCGCGGCATCAAGGACCGCTTTGGTGCCGTCAACGAACTGGGCGTATTCGCGATGCTGGAACAGGGCCTGAAAGAAGTCAAAAACCCCAGTGCCATTTTCCTGAACCGGGGCGAAGAAGCCGCACCCGGCAGCGTGGTGATGGTGGTCTGGGAAGGCACCAGGCCGATGCTGGTGGAAATCCAGGCGCTGGTGGATATGGCGCAAGGCAGCTACCCGAAACGGGTCGCTGTCGGCCTGGACCAGAACCGGCTGGCCATGCTGCTGGCGGTGCTACACCGCCACGGCGGCCTGCACGTGGCCGACCAGGATGTATTCGTAAACGTGGTCGGCGGCGTCAAAGTCAACGAAACCAGCGCCGACCTGGCCCTGCTGGCGGCGGTCGTCTCCTCCTTCCGCAACCGCGCCCTGCCCCAGGATCTGGTCATCTTCGGAGAAGTCGGCCTGTCCGGCGAAATCCGCCCGGTACCCAGCGGCCAGGAACGCATCTACGAAGCTTCCAAACACGGCTTTACCCGCGCCCTCGTGCCCAAAGCCAACGCCCCTCGAAAACCGGTGCAAGGCATGAAAGTCATTCCCGTGACCAAGCTTTCGGATGCGCTTTCGGCCCTGGAGGAGCTTTAATCCTCGGCCCCAGCCTTCAGGTTATGGTGCAGGGCCATTGCTGGGGATGCCTTCCAGGCGCTTGAGTTATCCGCTTGAAAATTAATCAATAAGATGCGCCAGCTCCCGCTCCAGCAACGCCTGATCGCCCAGGTTTAACTCCACCAGGCGTTTCAGATGCGTCGCACTCTCAAGGTCAATATACTGACACTTGAACCCCAGCCGCTGTTCCTCAACGTGCCTCAGCTCCACCGCCATCACGATAGCCACCTCGTGATCATTCAGGTGCACCACCAGTTCACAAGGTTTGTTCAAAGAAACGCTCCAGCCCTCGGGCCGCTGAACCAGAACGCCTTTGAGCGAAATATCCAACACCTCCGTTGACCACACCTGATCCTGACAGTGCAGCTCACAGGGTGCGTCAAAGCGGATGCGGTGAAAGCGACGTTTTTCGGGGGTCTTGGTAGCCAAGGGATAGCTCCGGGTTATTGGTCATTACTTTCTATGACTATAGACCGGACATAAAAGGGAGTACAGCAAGAAAACTCAAGGGGACACGACGGTTATTCAAGACATTTCAGAGATGTTCAAAAGAGGGGTGGAGGCCCTGCCGCCACCCTGCTCACTCCCAACCAGCAGGCTAGGAGCAAACGAGGCACAAGTTCGAGCTTATTGGTGGTACTGCCCGCTAAGCTCGACAACCGCCTCGATGAACGCTCCGGCATGCTCCGGGTCCACGTCCGGCGTAATGCCGTGGCCAAGGTTGAAAATATGCCCGGGGCCAGAACCGTAGCGTTTCAGAATGTCCGCCACTTCCTCGCGAATCCGCGCCTTGGGCGCATACAGCATCGCCGGGTCCATATTGCCCTGCAGAGCTACCTTGTCACCTACACGGGCACGCGCATTGCCAATATCCGTGGTCCAGTCCAGGCCCACCGCATCGCAGCCAGAATCGGCAATGGACTCCAGCCACTGACCACCGTTCTTGGTGAACAGAATGACCGGCACCCGCCGACCTTCGTTTTCGCGAATCAGTCCCGCGACAATCTTCTTCATATAGCGCAGAGAGAACTCTTCATAAGCCCACCCGGTCAACACACCGCCCCAGGTATCGAAAATCTGGATCGCCTGGGCGCCAGCCTTGACCTGACCATTCAGATAGTCGATCACCGCATCGGCCAGATGATCCAGCAAACGGTGCATCACCTGCGGCTGACCGTACATCAACTTCTTGGCTTCCGAGAAGGTCTTCGAAGAGCCACCCTCGATCATGTAGGTGGCCAGGGTCCACGGACTGCCGGAGAAACCGATGAGCGGCACGCTGCCGCCCAGAGCACCGCGAATCGTCGACACCGCGTTCATTACGTAATCCAGGTCCACTTCAGCCTTCAGTTTGGGCAAGGCGGCCACATCGGCTTCAGAACGGATGACGTTACGGAATTTCGGCCCCTCGCCGGTTTCGAAATACAGACCCAGGCCCAGCGCATCCGGAATGGTCAGGATGTCGGAAAACAGAATGGCGGCATCCAGCGGATAACGCTTCAGCGGCTGCAGCGTGACCTCGCAGGCCAGCGGAGTGTTCTTGCACAGACTGAGAAAATCACCGGCCTTGGCCCGGGTGGCCCGGTACTCCGGCAGATAACGGCCAGCCTGGCGCATCATCCACACCGGGGTGCGGTCCACAGGCTGGCGCATCAGGGCGCGCAGGAAGCGGTCATTCTTCAACTCAGTCATAAGGTTTCCCGTTCTCGTCGGTAAATGGTCAGAGATAATGGGGAGCAATGATACCCCGTTTGCGCTAATAAAAAAGGGCGGCTTACCCTTAGCAAGCCGCCCTTCTGATCCCGATCAAGGCACTAATCAGACATCCAGATAATCGAGGATGCCCTCGGCCGCCTGGCGACCTTCCCAGATGGCCGTAACCACCAGGTCGGAGCCGCGCACCATATCGCCGCCGGCAAAGACTTTCGGATTGCTGGTCTGGAACGGAAACTCGGTCTGCTCCGGAGCGGTTACCCGGCCCGAGTCATCGGTGCCTACCTCAAACTCATCGAACCAGTCGGCCGGGCTCGGGCGGAAGCCAAAGGCCACCAGTACGGCATCGGCAGGAATCACTTCCTCACTGCCCGCAACCACTTCCGGGCGGCAACGACCGTTCTCGTCCGGCTCGCCCAATTGCGTGGACACCACCTTGACACCTTCCACCCGGTCTTCCCCGATGATCGCGATCGGCTGACGATTAAACAGAAACTTTACGCCCTCTTCCTTGGCGTTCGACACTTCGCGGCGGGAGCCCGGCATGTTCGCCTCATCACGGCGATAGGCGCAGGTCACGCTCTCCGCCTGCTGGCGAATCGAGGTGCGGTTACAGTCCATTGCGGTATCACCACCGCC
>JAWOAO010000124.1:0-10960 GCA_046498485.1 Marinobacter sp.
GCGCGTTTGATGTATTTCTCAGGATTTTCGGACTTGCCATTGCGGATAACTTCAAAATGCACGTGCGGCCCGGTCGAACGACCGGTACTGCCCATCAAGGCAACGACCTGGCCTTTCTGCACCACATCACCGGTCTTTACCTTGACCGCTTTCGCATGCGCATAACGGGTAACCAACCCCTCACCATGATCAACCTCAACCAGGTTGCCATAGCCAGACCGGTCTCCGGCAAAGGTTACCACGCCAGCACCTACGGTAATGATATCGCTACCTTCTTTACCGGCCAGATCAACGCCGGCATGCCAGCGGCGCTTACCGGTGAACGGATCGCTTCGATAGCCATAAGGCGACGACAGCCAACCCCAGGTAATGGGCCGTCCCTGCAAATACAGTTCGTCTTCCAGTTTGTGGCGCGACGACACTTTATCTAACAGGCGCAGTTGTTTTTCCCGATCGTCAATCAACAATTCCAGCTGATTGATCATGTCAGTCAAATGCGGAGCGCTGTAGGAATCACCACCCAGGGCTTCCTCCGGACCACCGACGGCAGCCGGCTGGTCAAAATCGAACTCGTCACTGGCTACCAGGCCAGACTCGACGAAGCGCTGGCCCAGAGCGTCCAGCCTCAGCAGCCGGCCCTGGATATCACCCAGCCGCATGGTCAGGGCATCAATTTGCGACTGAACATTTGTACGGATTTCAGACACATCGGTTCGCTGCTGATTCAGCTTTTCCTGCCATTCTGCAACCAGCTCGGATTCAGTCGGCAGATTTGCATCAATTTTACTGACCGCCACCTGGTACCCTGCCCAGCCGGCGGCGGCTACCATGGCCACCACCAAACAGACCAGACCAGCGATAGCACCCGCATTGAGCGGCACTACCCGTGAGCGGCCATGACCTTTGCCAACGAAGATTACGTTCATATTGTCATTTGATTTCATTGTAGACCCGCAACCATGTCCCTGTAGTGCTGCGTTCCGGTAATAATAATCCGGGCAATTCTGCTATCCTTGGCAACAGCTACGTACTGATAAACGCAGCGCCCGGTAGACACACTTATTGATCACAATGTAAAACGGGTGCATCACCGGCGCTACACACAAAACGTACTGAAGTGTAACCAATGGTAAACGGCCTCGTCGAGAAAAAACCGGCTATGCGCGAAAAAAATGATCAAAAAATGATCTTTGGCAAAACGCCCTCCGGGCCCGGATCAACACTTAAAGCATTGCTCAACAAGGCCGAATTGCATCAGCAAGCGGAGCAACTGGTGTTGGCCGCGATACCGGATGAGCTGGTCGATGGCACTCGATTTGTCAGCTGCACCGACGGTGAACTGGTGCTGGCAACCAACAACGCCAGCAAAGCCACGCGTCTGCGCTTCCGGCAGCATGAGATCATGGAAGCGCTACGTCAGCACGAACTGTTCAGGTATGTCTGGAAGGTGAAAATCAAGGTTTCTCCGCTCAGATTCCGAGCCAGGCCGGTAGTCAAGACCACCCCGCTGAGCAAAAAAAATGCCCGACTCCTCAAAGAGGAAGCCGGGCACACGAAGGATAAAGCATTGCGCGAGGTTCTCGAAAAACTCGCAGGCCACGTCCAGGATTGAGGCGTCCCGCCTTAGCCCTGAGCCGCCAGCGCAGGTTTCATGTAAGAGATAGGTGCAGTTGCCTCATCATCGAAGGTGACCACTTCCCATGCATCTTCCTCTGCCTTGAGCTTACGCAGCAGCTTGTTATTCAGATCGTGACCGGATTTGATGCCGCGGAACTCACCGATCAGGCTGTTGCCCAGAAGGTAAAGGTCACCGATGGCATCGAGCACCTTGTGTTTGACAAATTCGTCCTCGTAACGAAGACCATCTTCGTTAAGAATCTTGTAGTCATCTACCACAATGGCGTTATCAACACTGCCACCAAGCGCCAGGTTCATCGCACGTAACTTTTCGATGTCACGCATGAATCCGAAGGTTCGGGCGCGAGACACTTCCTTCACGAAGGAGGTGCTTGAGAAGTCCACCGTGGCGGTCTGGGCGCGGCCCTTGAACACCGGGTGATCAAAGTCGATGCCGAAGCTGACCTTGAAGCCCTCGAACGGCAGGAAAGTCGCCTTCTTGTCGCCTTCTTCAATCGTGACTTCACGCTTGATGCGGATAAAGCGCTTGGCAGCATCCTGCTCTGAGATACCCGCAGACTGCAGCAGGAATACGAACGGACCCGCAGAACCGTCCATAATCGGCACTTCAGCCGCACTCAGCTCAACAAAACAGTTGTCTATGCCGAGACCCGCCATGGCAGAGAGCAGGTGCTCTACCGTCGCCACACGGACACCGTCTTTTACCAGCGTCGTGGACAGCATGGTCTCACCTACATTTTCCGCACACGCCCGGATTTCGACCGTCGGGTCAAGATCGGTCCGGCGGAAGATGATCCCCGTATCGACCGGGGCAGGCTTGAGGGTCAAGTAGACCTTTTCCCCCGAGTGCAGGCCAATGCCGGTGGCACGGATGGTATTTTGGAGTGTCCGTTGTTTGATCATCGGTTCATTATTCCGTCACAAAAAGTCGATATTCTGGGCAAAAAACTGCCCGCAGAATATCAGAGTTCAAGACTGAGCACCATTTACCCAACATGACTTTACATAACATTTTCAATAGTCATAGGCTATGGCAAATCGGCTCTCCTTTGTCCGGGGCTCAAGGTTCCGTGCATTTGCAAGAACCTGCCCCGTCTCAAATTTGAAGCAGATTATCAATCAGCCTGCCTGCGAAGGAATGCGGGAATATCGAGATAGTCCACCCCCTGCTCTTCGCTTTCTTTGCTCTGATCCAGCGCGACGTTACCCTGCGATACCGCGCGACGACGCAATACCGCCGGCCGGTCCAGCTGTTTGTAGTCGGTCTTGCCGTCAAGCGTACGGGTATTGTCGACCACCTTGGCCGGCTTTTCGCGCTCGCCGCCCAGACCCGTGGCAACAACGGTTACCTTCAGTTCGTCGGTCATTTCCGGATCAATCACGGTACCCACCACGACGGTGGCAGAGTCTGAGGCAAACTCCCGCACAATATCGCCAACCTCGGAGAACTCGCCCAGGTTGAGGTCCATGCCTGCGGTGATGTTGACCAGAATACCCTTGGCACCCTGCAGGTTGATGTCTTCCAGCAACGGGCTGCGTATCGCGGCTTCAGCGGCTTCACGGGCACGGTTCTCACCGGTTGCCCGGCCAGTACCCATCATGGCATTGCCCATCTCGGACATAACCGTCTTTACGTCCGCAAAGTCGACGTTGATCATACCGTTGCGGGTAATCAGGTCGGCAATGCCCTGCACCGCACCCAGCAACACATCGTTGGCAGAGGCAAAGGCATCCAGCAGGCTGGTTTTCTTACCCATCACCGCCAACAGCTTCTCATTGGGAATGGTGATCAGCGAGTCAACGCTTTCGGCCAGTTCTCGCAGGCCGGACTCGGCCACACTCATGCGCTTGCCGCCTTCAAACTGGAACGGCTTGGTGACCACGGCCACGGTCAGGATGCCCAGTTCACGGGCAACTTCTGCCACCACCGGCGCAGCACCCGTGCCGGTACCTCCGCCCATGCCAGCGGTAATAAATACCATATCAGAGCCGCTCAGTGCCTCGGCAATGCGATCGCGGTCTTCCAGGGCAGACTGACGGCCCACTTCCGGGTTGGCACCCGCGCCCAGGCCTTTGGTGATGTTGCCACCAAGCTGGATAATCTGACGTGCGTCCAGGTCTTTCAATGCCTGGGCATCTGTGTTGGCGCAGATAAACTCCACACCTTCAATGTCGCTGTTAAGCATGTGACGCACGGCATTGCCGCCACCACCACCAACACCGACAACCTTGATTACTGCGTTTTGCTGAACACTATCAACGAGTTCAAACATTTCCCCTACTCCTTCGTCCTGTTTCCGGTCTTTCCAGACCGGTTTCTTTCGATCATTGTGTATTTTTCGAGATACCTTCGTGCACTACCTGCTGGTCGACCGTCAGAAATGACCAGTAAACCAGGCTTTTACGCGCTCAATCAGTGAGGGAGCATCGTCCCCCTTGAGCACCGGCACCCGACCAAGATCCATTTGCCGGAAGCCATGGATCAACAAGCCCACGCCAGTGGCGTAAATCGGGTTGTTGACCACTTCCGTCATACCGGAGACCGCCTGCGGACAGGCCAGTCTTACCGGCATGTGAAAGATTTCCTCAGCCAGCTCAACCACCCCTTCCATGGTCGACGAACCGCCTGTAATCACGATGCCTGCCGGAATCATGTCTTCAAATCCCGACCGGCGAAGTTCCGATTGCACCAGGGTGAACAGCTCCTCATAGCGGGGCTCTACCACTTCCGCCAGCGCCTGGCGGGACAGATCTCTGGGCGCCCGATCGCCAACACTGGGCACCTTGATGGTTTCGTCGGCGCCGGCGAGCTGAGTGAGCGCGCAGGCGTATTTGATCTTGATCTCTTCGGCATTCTGCGTGGGTGTACGCAGGGCCATGGCAATATCATTGGTGACCTGGTCGCCGGCAATCGGGATCACCGCCGTATGCCGGATCGCACCGCCGGTAAAGACCGCGATATCGGTGGTGCCGCCGCCCATGTCCACCACGCAGACGCCCAGCTCTTTTTCGTCTTCGGTCAGGATCGCGTGGCTGGACGCCAGCTGCTCCAGAATAATGTCATCCACCTCAAGGCCGCAGCGCTTGACGCATTTCTCGATGTTCTGGGCCGCGTTCACCGCACAGGTCACCAGATGCACTTTCGCTTCCAGGCGCACACCGGACATACCCATCGGCTCTTTGATGCCTTCCTGGTTATCGATCACGAATTCCTGCGGCAAAATATGCAGAATCTTCTGGTCGGCAGGAATAGCCACCGCCTGAGCGGCATCAATTACCCGGTCGATGTCAGCCTGGGTAACCTCACGATCCCGGATGGCAACAATGCCGTGGGAGTTGAGGCTCTTGATGTGGCTGCCGGCAATACCGGCGTACACCGAATGAATCCGGCAGCCTGCCATCAGTTCCGCCTCTTCGACGGCACGCTGGATAGCCTGCACGGTGATTTCAATGTTCACCACCACGCCACGCTTGAGGCCGCGGGAGGGGTGCGAACCGATCCCGACCACTTCGATAGTTCCATCCATCTTGCGCTTGCCGACTATCGCAACCACCTTGGAAGTTCCAATATCCAGTCCGACAATCATGTTTTCCGTTTCAACCGATGACATGTATTTCACCAAACCCCAGGTTCGTAATAATCGTTATCAGGATTTCGGAGCGGCAATACCCGCATCCGCTTTCCACTGTACCGCCACCCCATTGGAGTAACGGACATCAACCCGACTGACTTCATCCACTCTGGCCGCCAGCCGGTTTTCATAAACGGTGATAAAGCGCTCGAACCGTTGTTCAACCTGATCCCGGCCGAGCACCACTTCAATTCCGTTCGACAGGGTGAGCGTCCAGGCGCCCCGCTGCTCCACCGACAGCCCGGCAAATCCGAGCCCGAACCCAGCCAACTGGTCGCTCATGGACCGCGCCATGGCGATCACCTCCCTGATCCGCGCGTCGGGTCCCGCCAACCTGGGCAGCCGCCCGGCCACCTCAGGGTTGGGCGGCGAAAACAGCTGCCCGGAACGACTGACCAGGCGTCCGTCTGTCCAGTACGCCAGTGGCTTTTTCTCGCGAATATCGATTTCCAGCCGACCCGGCCAGACTCGCTTGATCGCGGCCGACGCCACCCACGGCCGCTGTTCAAGTTCGGCCTTGATTTCCGCCAGGTCGGTGGCGAAATAGCTCTTGCCGATCCAGGCGCCGGCCGACCGTTCAACCGCAATCCGGCTATCTCCGACAAACTCGCCACGCACATCAACGGCGACAATCTGCTGATCCATGGCAGTCAGTAGCCGGTCGGTTGCCCAGGGCACCATGGCCGCCAGCAAGACAATGGTCACGCCCAGCCCGACCTGAAACCAGGGCACCGCGGCCAGCACGGCTCTTAACACACCAAACTGATCCCGCCCCGACCCAACCGAGGTTGCCCCCCGTCGCCGGGGTTGCTCAGGCGGTACCGCCCGGCTCCGGATCAGCAATGTTTCAAGCATTCCCCGCCTCCGGCAGAGTGTCTTTGAGAATCCGCACCACCAGTTCTTCAAAACTGATGCCCGCCGCCCTGGCCGCCATCGGCACCAGGCTGTGATCGGTCATACCCGGCACGGTATTCACTTCCAGCAGCCAGAACTCACCGGCGACATCCTGCATGATGTCGACCCGGCCCCAGGTTCGGCAGCCCACTACCCGAAAAGCATCCAGAGCCAGCTGCTGCAGGCGGATCTCATCGTCCGGTGCCAGCCCGCAAGGAATCCGGTAACGGGTGTCGTCTGCCAGATATTTTGCGTCGTAGTCATAAAACGCGTGATCCGTACTCAGGCCAATGGCCGGCAGTGGCTTGTTCTGCAGCAGGCTGACAGTGAACTCCGGGCCCTCGATCCATTGTTCAACCAACACCAGATCATCCAGCGCCGCGGCCTCCTGATAGGCCTCGGCCAACTCGGCCGCACTGAACACCTTGCGGATACCAATGCTGGAGCCTTCGTGGGCCGGCTTGACGCTCAGCGGTGCGCCCAGACTGTTAACAATGGCTTCCGCTTCTGCCGCCGAAGTCATGGCCCGGAACGCGGGCGTTGGCAGACCGCAGCCTTCAAACACGTACTTGGTGCGCAGCTTGTCCATGGCCAGTGCCGACGCCAGTACCTCACTGCCGGTGTAGGGAATACCGGCCTGGCCCAGAATCGCCTGCAGGGTGCCGTCTTCACCGCCCCGGCCATGCAGAGCGATAAACACACGGTCAAAATCCGGTTGGTCTACGGTGCGCAGCAAGCAGCCCCGAACATCGACACCAAAGGCGTCAACACCGGCGGATTGCAGTGCCGACAGCACGGCCTTGCCACTCTTCAGGGACACCTCCCGCTCTGCGGAATCGCCGCCCATGAACACCGCCACACGCCCCAGAGCCTTCACCAGTTCCGGTGATGCCTGATAGGGCTGTGCGTTGCTATGGCTCAGGTCACTCACTTGTTGCCACCCCCGCTGCCGCCAGTCGCGCCGCTACACCACCAATGTCACCGGCACCCTGGGTGATCAACAGGTCACCGTCCTGCAGCAGGTTCGCCAGCAGACCTTCAATTTCGCGGTTGTCTTCAACGAACACCGGTTCCACTTTGCCGCGCTGTCGGATGCTGCGGCACAGGGCGCGACCATCCGCACCCGGGATCGCCGGCTCGCCGGCAGCATAAACGTCCATTAACAGCAAGCCGTCAGGCTCTGCCAGCACCCGCACAAAGTCTTCGTA
This sequence comes from Marinobacter sp., assembly GCA_046498485.1. Classification (GTDB taxonomy): domain Bacteria; phylum Pseudomonadota; class Gammaproteobacteria; order Pseudomonadales; family Oleiphilaceae; genus Marinobacter. The sequence continues at coordinate 7,373 of JAWOAO010000124.1, forward strand.
AAGATCCCGGGTGCGGGTGTAACGGTGTGGCTGATAAAGCATGACAATTCTGCGACCCGGCCAGGCATCCCGGGCCGCGCGAATCACCGCTTCGACTTCGGTGGGGTGATGCCCATAATCATCCACCAGCGTCACCGAACCCTTGGCAATCACGTATTCGCCGTACACCTGGAAGCGCCGGCCAACACCGGCAAATCCGGCCAGACCACGGCAAATGGCCTGATCATCCACGCCTTCATCGGTGGCTACGGCGATGGAGGCCAGGGCGTTGAGCACGTTGTGACGGCCCGGCATTTTCAATTCAACATTCAGATCTGACCGATCACCGGGTCGGCGCACCACGAAGCGGGTTTTCAGGCCGTCGGAAACAATCTGCTCGGCCCGATAGTCCGCCTCGGGGTTGTCGATGCCGTAGGTGATGATGGCCCGAGAAATCCTTGGCAGGATTTCCTGCACGTAATCGTCATCCACACACATCACGGCGATGCCATAAAACGGCAGGTTGTGCAGGAAATCGACAAAGGTCTGCTTCAACTTTTCAATGTCACCGCCGTAGGTGTCCATGTGATCCGCTTCGATGTTAGTGACCACAGAAATCACCGGCGTCAGGTGCAGGAATGAGGCATCGCTCTCGTCCGCTTCTGCTACCAGATAGCGCGAACCGCCCAGCTTGGCGTTGGTGCCGGCACTGTTAAGTTTGCCGCCGATCACAAAGGTCGGATCCAGACCCGCTTCGCCAAGGATCGAGGCGATCAGGCTGGTGGTGGTGGTTTTGCCATGGGTGCCGGCAACGGCAATGCCGTGCCGGTAGCGCATGATTTCCGCCAGCATTTCGGCACGGGGCACAACGGGTACCCGACGGCGGCGGGCCGCGACCACTTCCGGGTTGTCGCCGGCGACGGCCGAAGACACCACCACGACGTCGGCGTCTGCGGTGTTTTCTTCGCGATGGCCGATCTGCACTTCCACGCCCATGGCACGGAGTCGATCGGTGACGGCGCTTTCTTTCAGATCTGAGCCGGACACGTCATAGCCCTGGTTCTTGAGAACCTCGGCAATGCCGCTCATGCCAGCTCCGCCAATACCGACAAAGTGGATTTGGCGAATACGGCGCATTTCCGGCACCTGATAGACCAGCGGCGGATTGGTTGCATCAGCCATTGGCGGCCTCCAGACAGTAGTTCACGACTCTCTCCGTTGCGTCAGGGCGGGCCAGCGAGCGGGCGGCCTTCGCCATGTTCAGAATTCGTTCCCGGTTGCCGGCCAGATCCTGCAGAGTTTCTGCCAGCACGTGCGGGGTCATTTTTGATTGTGGTATCAGAATTGCGGCGTCCGCTTTAACCATGTGCTGGCCGTTTCGGGTTTGATGATCGTCCACCGCGTGCGGGAACGGCACCAGCACGGCGCCAACACCGGCGGCGCAAAGCTCAGACACAGTCAGGGCGCCGGCACGACACAGCACAAGATCGGCCCAGCCATAGGCTTCGGCCATGTCCCGGATAAACGGCTCGACACTGGCCGCTACACCGGCGGCCTGGTAGGCGGCGCGGGCTGTGTCCAGGTTCTTTTCGCCACACTGGTGCCGGACGTCCGGGCGCTGTGCTTCCGGTAACAACGCCAGCGCCTGTGGCAGCTGCTGATTGAACACCTGCGCACCCAGACTGCCGCCAATCACCAGCACACGGACCGGACCACTGCGGCCTTGCAGGCGCTGCTCCGGCTCGACGATGGCAGCAACATCCTTGCGTACCGGGTTACCGGTACAGCGCGTGATTACCTTGTCGTCAAAGCTGCCGGGAAACGCCTCCAGCACTGCAACGGCAAACCGGGTCAGCCAGCGGTTGGTCAGGCCGGCAATGGCGTTCTGCTCATGAATCACCAGCGGCGTTTTCTGCAGCCAGGCAGCAACACCGCCAGGGCCGGTGACAAAGCCGCCCATACCGACGACACAGTCCGGTTTGATCTGCCGCAGCAAGGTAAAGGCCTCACCCAGGGCCCGCATCAGGCGGAACGGGGCCGACAGTAAAGCCAGCTTGCCCTTACCCCGCAGGCCAGAGATATGGATGAGTGACAACGGAATATCGGTGTCACCAATCAAACGCTCCTCCATGCCACCTTTGGCGCCCAGCCAGAACACGTCATGGCCTTTTTCCTGCAGCGCCCGGGCCGTTGCCAACGCCGGAAAAACATGGCCACCGGTGCCACCGGCCATCATCAGAAAACGACGGGGCTTACTCATACACTGCACCTCCCCGTGATGTGTGCCTGGTTTTTTCTGAGCTCATCCGTACTTTGTCCAGCCGTTCCAACTCCACCCTCGCCAGCACACCAATGCCCACGCAGGTAATCAGCAGGCTGGAGCCGCCATAACTGACCAGCGGCAAGGTCAGCCCCTTGGTGGGCAACAGGCCGGTGCTCACGGCCATGTTGATGCCCGCCTGCAAGCCCATCAGCAGCGTGAGGCCGTAGCTGAAACAGGCGCCGAAGGGCATGCCCGCCTTCTCCGCGCGCCGGGCGATCACAAAGCCGCTGACCACCAGTGCGGTGAACAGCGCCAACACAATCAACGCCCCCAGCAAGCCAAACTCTTCAGCGATGATCGCGAAGATAAAGTCAGTGTGCGCCTCTGGCAGAAAGAACAGTTTCTGAATCGAATTGCCCAGGCCGACACCGGTCCATTCGCCCCGGCCGAACGCAATCAGCGACTGGGTAAGCTGGTAACCGGTGTCAAACTGGTCTTTCCACGGGTCCAGATAACTCACCACCCGTTTCAGCCGGTACGGCTGGGTAACCACCAGAATTGAGCCGAGCAAGGCCAGGATGGCCACCAGCGGCGCAAAACGGCTCAACCGGACGCCACTCAGAAAAATCATGCCGGCGGCGGCGGTCACCAACACCACCGTGGCCCCAAAGTCGGGCTGGATAACCAGCAGCATCGATGCCAGACCAAGCACCACCAGCGGTTTGAAAAACCCCAGCCAGGTGTTCAGCAGTTCATCGCGGCGGCGCACGACATAGCTCGCGAGATAGGCAATCAGGCAAAGTTTGGCGACCTCGGATACCTGCACATTAAACAGGCCCAGGGGAATCCAGCGAGTTGAGCCATTCACCGTCCGCCCCATGGGCGTCAGCACCAGCACCAGCACCAGTATGCCGATCGCCAACAGTAACCAGCCGCTGCGCTCCCACCAGGACACCGGCACATTGACCGCAACCAGCGCCACCAGACAACCCAGCGCCGCAAAAATGACCTGGCGGATAACGTAGTGATAACTGTTGCCCACGGTGACCGCAGCCATGTCCATAGACGCCGACGAAATCATCACCACGCCCAGCACCAGCAGCGCAACGGAGGTCACCACCAGCACCGGCAGCGGCTGTAAGTCGCTGAGCCAGGCTTGCTGACGATAATAGATGCCCGTGCCCATCTGCATCAGAGCGCCTCCACCAATGCACGGAACTGATCACCGCGGTCGTGGTAATCCCGGAACATGTCAAAACTTGCGCACGCCGGTGACAGCAGCACCCGGTCGCCCGCCTGCGCCCGGCCATGGGCCTCGGTCACCGCTGCGGCCAGGGTTTCGCTGT
>JAWOAO010000131.1:0-4707 GCA_046498485.1 Marinobacter sp.
CCCAGCTATAATCAGGTGCGCGATATTGTAGGGAGCGCCCCGTGTGCCCGCAAGCATTGCACTGCTATAACCTTATTACATGGATCAATTCTGGCCCAGTTTTCGGTTATTTTCGCAAAAGCGCCTTGAGTTCGTACAGCTGATTTAACGCATCCCGGGGCGTCAGCTCGTCAACGTCCAGTTTGCGCAGCGCCGCTTCCACCTCACTCGGATCCATACTGGCGAACATATCGCCCTGAAAGACCGTCTCGCCATCTGCTTGTGTTCTGGCCGCTGGTCGCGCCGGGGCGGTCTCTTCAATCCTCTGCGGTACCGGCGTTGACGGGCCGGCGCTGCCTTCCAGATGAGCCAGCTGCGCTTTGGCGTGGCGAATCACCTCTTGCGGCACACCCGCCAGCTTGGCTACCTGCAAACCATAGCTCTGGCTGGCCGGGCCATCATGGACGTTGTGCAGGAACACAATGCTGTCGTCGTGCTCGGTGGCGGTCAGGTGCACATTCACTGCGTGTTCAAGCTCGTCCGCCAACTGTGTCAGCTCGAAGTAGTGGGTGGCAAACAGGGTGTAACAGCGAATCTCCTTGGCCAGATGTTCCGCGGTGGCCCAGGCCAGTGACAGGCCGTCGAAGGTGCTGGTGCCCCGGCCCACTTCATCCATCAGCACCAGGCTGTTTTCGGTAGCATTGTGCAGGATGTTGGCGGTTTCGGTCATTTCCACCATAAACGTCGAGCGGCCGCCGGCAATGTCATCGGACGAGCCCATGCGGGTGAAAATCCGGTCCACCGGTCCCAGCACTGCCCGGTTGGCAGGCACAAAGCTGCCGGTGTAAGCGAGCAGGGCAATCAGCGCGGCCTGGCGCATGTAGGTAGACTTACCGCCCATGTTCGGACCGGTAATCACCAGCATGCGCCGTTTGTTGTCGATCAACAGGTTGTTCGGAACAAACGGCTCGTCCAGCAGTTGCTCCACCACCGGGTGACGGCCTTCTTCCACAGCAAAACCGGGTTGCTCGGTAAACTCCGGGGCGGTAAAGCGCAGGCTGGTAGCGCGCTCGGCAAAGTTACTGAGCACGTCGAGTTCGGCCAGGGCCTGGGCGGAGTCCTGCAGAGGCGCCAGCTGTTCGGCGACCGATTCCAGTACCTCGTCGTACAGCCCTTTTTCACGGGCCAGGGCGCGGCTCTTGGCGCTCAGGGCTTTGTCTTCAAAGACTTTGAGTTCCGGGGTGATAAAACGCTCGGCATTTTTCAGAGTCTGCCGGCGGATGTAATCCACCGGTGCCTGATCAGACTGGGCCCGGCTGATTTCGATGTAGTAGCCGTGTACCCGGTTATAGCCCACTTTCAGGGTGCTGATGCCGGTGCGTTCCCGCTCCCGGGTTTCCACATCCAGCAGGTACTGGCCAGCGTTCTGGCTGATGTTGCGCAGCTCATCCAGTTCTTCATCGAAGCCTTCCCGGATCACCCCGCCATCGCGGAGGACTACCGGCGGATTTTCTATGATGGCCCGTTCCAGCAGTGCGGCCAGCTCCGGATATTCGCCGATGGCGGTGGTCAGCTGCAATATGTGGTGGGAGTTAACCGGTTTCAGGATTGCCTGTAAGTCGGGCAAGGTCAGGAATGCATCCCGCAGGCGGGCGAGATCCCGTGGCCGGGCTGAGCGCAGGGCCACCCTGGCCAGAATGCGCTCGATATCACCCACCCGTTTGAGCAAGTCATGGCTCAGCTCGTAGTGGAAACCGTCGAGCAGGGCAGCAACCGCCTGCTGGCGCTGGCGCACCACGTCGACATCGCGCAACGGCCGGTTCAGCCAGCGACGCAGTTCCCGCGCGCCCATGGCCGTTGCGGTGCGATCCATGACCCAGGCCAGGGTATGCTGCTGGCCGCCCATCAGGTTGGTGTCGATTTCCAGGTTGCGGCGACTGGCCGCATCCAGAATCACCGCGTCTTCCCGCCGCTCCCGGGTCAGCTTGCGAATGTGGGGCAGGGCGGTGCGCTGGGTTTCCCGGGCGTACTGCAGCAAACAGCCAGCGGCACAGATGGCCAGATGCAGGTCTTCGCAGCCGAAACCGGTCAGGTCTTTCACCTGCAGCTGCTGGGTAATAACCCGACGCGCGGAATCCATTTCAAACAGCCAGGGCCCTTGCCGCCGGATACCGGTAAAACCATGCAGCACGTCGCCGTAGGGGAAGTCTTCACTGATCAGAATCTCGGCCGGACGCAGGCGCTGAAGCTCGCCCTGCAGGGCTTCCAGGTTTTCCAGTTCCGAAACCGCAAACCGGCCGCTGGAAATATCCAGTGAGGCGAAACCGAACTGCTCTTTATGGTTGTAAATGGCGACCAGCAGATTGTCGCGCCGGTCTTCCAGAAACGCCTCGTCACTGAGCGTGCCGGGCGTCACCACGCGCACTACCTTCCGCTCCACCGGGCCTTTGCTGGTGGCCGGATCACCAATCTGTTCGGCAATGGCGATGGATTGACCTGCACGCACCAGGCGGGCAATGTAGCCTTCAGCGGAGTGATAAGGAATGCCCGCCATGGGGATTGGATTGCCACCGGACTGGCCGCGGGCGGTCAGGGTGATATCCATCAGGTCGGCGGCTTTTTTTGCATCCTCGTAAAACAGCTCGTAAAAATCCCCCATGCGGTAGAACACCAGCTCATTGGGGTGCTCGCCCTTGATCTTCAGGTATTGCTGCATCATCGGGGTGTGCCGGGAAAGATCGGTCTGGGCGGCAGACGGGGTTGCTGACATGGGAGCGTCCGGTTGATCGTCGATTTGGATGAAAGCGCAGATTGTAAGAAAATAATGCCCGTGATGAAACGAAGGCTTTGATAACACCTTTTGGGAGATCGCTATGCAGGCCAACGATCAGCAGTTGCAGGAAGCCGGAAACGCTCTGGGCGACCGGCTTGTCCAGCAGCACAAAACCATTGCCACCGCCGAAAGCTGCACCGGTGGCTGGGTGGCGAAAATACTGACCGACCGGGCCGGCTCGTCGGCCTACATCATGGCCGGTCTGGTGACTTACAGCAATGCCGCCAAGCAGGCTATTCTGGGCGTCGAAGCGCCGGTACTGGCAGAACACGGCGCGGTCAGCGAAGCCGTGGTGCGCCAGATGGTGGCTGGAGCGATCCGTGCAACCGGCGTCGATGTCGCCGTCGCCATCAGCGGCATAGCCGGCCCCGGTGGTGGCAGCGCTGACAAACCGGTAGGCACGGTCTGGTTTGCCTGGGGCACGGGCCCGAACCATACCGAAACCCGCGTACAGTGCTTCGAGGGCGATCGTGACCAGGTGCGCCGACAATCGGTTTTGTATGTGTTGCAAGGAGTTACGGAGTTTCTGAAAACGCTGTGAAGTTTTTCACCCGGGCAGGGGTTGGTCTGCGCTATCGCTTATGTTTTAATACTGGTCAAATATACAGTTAATTGCCTGGATGACGCCGAGACGTTATCCGGTTCGGCTCAAAAATCGCCATAGGGCGGCACAGGTGAAGAGAATATGGCAGCAATGGAAGACAATCGTAAAAAGGCACTGACCGCAGCACTTGGCCAGATCGAGCGTCAATTCGGCAAGGGCGCCATCATGAAGATGGGCGACCATCCCCGCGAGGCGATCCCGTCCGTTTCCACCGGTTCTCTTGGCCTGGACGTTGCTCTTGGCATTGGCGGCCTGCCTTACGGCCGGGTTTGTGAAATCTACGGCCCTGAGAGCTCCGGTAAAACCACGCTGACCTTGCAGGTTATTGCCGAAGCCCAGAAGCAGGGTAAAACCTGTGCCTTCGTGGATGCCGAACACGCCCTGGATCCTCAGTATGCTGAAAAACTGGGCGTAAACGTTGACGAGTTGCTGGTGTCCCAGCCCGACACCGGTGAGCAGGCATTGGAAATTTGCGACATGCTGGTGCGCTCCAACGCGGTGGATGTCATCGTCGTGGACTCAGTTGCAGCTTTGACGCCAAAAGCTGAAATTGAAGGTGAAATGGGCGATTCTCACGTCGGCCTCCAGGCCCGTTTGATGTCACAGGCCCTGCGTAAGCTCAATGGCAACGTCAAGAACGCCAACTGCCTGATGATCTTCATCAACCAGATTCGTATGAAGATTGGCGTCATGTTCGGCAGCCCGGAAACCACTACCGGCGGTAACGCACTCAAGTTCTACTGCTCGGTACGTCTGGACATCCGCCGCATTGGCGCAGTCAAGGACGGTGACGAAGTGATCGGTAACGAAACCCGCGTCAAAGTGGTCAAGAACAAGGTGGCGCCGCCGTTCAAACAGGCGGAATTCCAGATCATGTACGGCAAGGGCATCTACCGCATGGCCGAAGTGCTGGACATGGGCGTGAAGGAAGGCTTTGTCGACAAAGCCGGCGCCTGGTACGCCTACAACGGTGACAAAATCGGCCAGGGCAAAGCCAACGCCTGCAAGTTCCTTGAAGAAAATCTGGACCTTGCCCATGAAATTGAAGCCAAGATCCGTGAAAAACTGATGCCCAAGCCGGTCAAGAAAGAAGCGGTGGAAGCGCCAGTCGAAGCGAGCGGTGAGCTGCTTTAAAGGAATGAAGACAGCGGCCAGGCAGGCCCTCAGCTTGCCGGACGGCCCACGGCCAAGAACGGTGGTCGGGGGAGGCGATGACCCTGACCTGACCTTGCACCACACTTCAGGGCAATAGGGAGGTCGGAATCCCGATGGCAACTAGGAAAAGATTGTT
>JAWOAO010000146.1:0-5993 GCA_046498485.1 Marinobacter sp.
CAGCGTCTCTGGGCAGACTGCCGGACAGAAAGTGCTGCATCACCGCCGACAACAACAGGTCATCCAGCAGCACCCTGGCCTGCCCGATTGGCGCAAACATCAACGCGGACCGCTTGAATTTCGGCAACTTGCGCTCAATGTCCGCCAGCGTATTCCCAAACCGATTGATGATCAGCCGCGCAATGCCGCGGCGCAGACTGTCTTCGGCCGTCAGCCGGTCCAGACAACGGATCGTCCGCACCTGTTTACCCAGATCTTCCAGCGCCGGGTATACGGACACCTGCATGCCACCCTTTTCAGTCTGCAGTTGTTCCGGCAAGTGGCCAAACTGCCAATCCGTATGCTCGCTGGCAGCTTGCAGGCTGTCATCATTTTTGGTGACAGACGCCAGTGCTTGTTCTGCCTGGCCCTGCAGTGTGCCCTGAAGCTTGTCCGCATCCCGGCTTTCGGCAACGACTTTGCTTTTATCGCCGATTACCCGCAGATTCATCCGCAGGTGCCGGGGCAACTCTTCCTGAGGCCAGGCTTGTGGATCAATCTGCACGCCAGTCATCCGGCGTAACTGCTCACCCAACTTCAGCGCCAGAGGCTCATTACTCGGCTGCAGGTTCTCAAGGGCCGCATCGATAAAGGTCGGTACCGGCACAAAGTTACGACGCAGGGATTTCGGCAGGCCTTTGACCAACGCGATGCACTTTTCCCGCAGCAAACCCGGCACCAGCCATTCGAGCCTGCGGGCCGGAATCTGTTTGAGCGCCATCAGCGGCACATTCAGGGTGACGCCGTCGCGCTCACTGGTGGGTTCGAATTCGTAGCTGAGGGGATACTTCACCCCCTCCCATTCCAGAAAATCCGGATACTGCGCCGCCGCACCCTGGTCCAGCGGTCGCTGCAACACATCCGCCTCGGTCAGCTCCAGTGCCTTCAGCGCCTCGGCTGACAGGCCTTTCCACCAGGTTTCAAAGTGTTGCCCGCTGACAATCTCTTTGGGCAGGCGTTGGTCATAAAACGCCACCAGCACTTCGTCATCAACCAGCAAATCCCGGCGCCGGGTTTTCTTTTCCAGATTCTCGACGGTGTCCAGCATATCCCGGTTACGGGCGATAAACGGCGCCTTCGAGTGGAAGTCGCCTTCCACCAGCGCACGCCGGATGAACAGATTCCGGCACTCCTCCGGGTCGACCTTGGCATAGGGAATACGCCGCTTGGCGACTACATCCAGTCCATACAAGGTCACGTTCTCGTAGCCCATTACCTGGGCCCGTTTTTGCTCCCAGTGCGGCTCAAAGTAATGATGCTTTACCACATGGCTGGCCAGTGGTTCGACCCACTCCGGCTGAATCGCCGCCACCATGCGCGCAAAGACTTTGCTGGTTTCAATGATTTCGGCCGCGACAATCCACTTGGGACCGGCTTTCGCCACCTTGGAACCAGGAAAAATCAGCACTTTGCGATTTCGGGTTGCCAGGTACTCACGGTTCTCGACCTTGACCGCAACATGGCCCAACAGGCCCGCCAGAATCGCCTTGTGGATAGCGTCGTAGTTTGCCACGTCTTTATTCAGGGCCAGTTTTTGCTCGCGACAGATCAACGTCAGCTGGCGGTGAATATCCCGCCATTCGCGCATCCGCATCCAGCTCAGGAAAGTCTTCTGGCACACCTTTTTGAGTTGATTCTGGGACACTTCCTGGCGTTGCTCTTCAAACCAGTTCCAGATGTTAAGCAACGTGGCAAAGTCCGATTCTTTATCATTAAACGGTGCGTGCGCCTGATCGGCAGCCTGCTGCTTGTCCTGGGGGCGCTCTCTGGGGTCCTGCACACTGAGCCCGGCAATCACGATCAACACTTCCGCCAGGCTGCCGTGATCAGCCGCCGTTACCAGCATTCTGGCAAGCCTGGGGTCCAGCGGCAGCCGAGCCATGATCCGGCCCAGCTTGGTCACCCGGCGTTTGTCGTCGACCGCGCTGAGTTCCTCCAGCAGTTTATAGCCATCATTTACCTGCCGGCGGTCTGGCGCCTCGAGAAACGGGAAGTTCTGAATGTCACCCAGACCCGACGTCGACATTTGCAGAATGACCGAAGCCAGATTGGTGCGCAGCACTTCCGGATCGGTGTATTCCGGCCGATTGATGAAGTCGGTCTCGTCGTACAACCGGAAACAGATACCCGGCGCTACCCGCCCGCAACGGCCGGCCCGCTGATTGGCGCTGGCCTGGGAGATCGCCTCGATGGGCAGGCGCTGAATTTTCGAACGAACGCTGTAGCGGCTGATCCGCGCCACCCCGGTATCGATCACATAGCGAATACCTGGCACCGTCAGTGAGGTTTCCGCAACGTTGGTCGACAGCACAAGGCGCCGGCCCTTGTGAGCCTGGAACACCCGGTTCTGTTCCTGATTGCTGAGCCGGGAATACAGCGGCAACACCTCGGTGTGGCGCAGCTCGGCATGGCGCAGCACTTTGCTCAGGGCGCGGATTTCCCGCTCTCCGGGCAGAAACACCAGAACATCGCCGGGCGGCTGCTTTTCCTTGCGTTCGTGTTGTTCAATTTCATCCAGGGCCGACAGCACGCCATCGGTCCAGCCCTGGTCGCGGTCATCTTCATCACCGGTCAGGGGCCGGTAGCGAACGTCCACCGGAAAGGTTCGGCCGCTGACTTCGATCACCGGTGCCTGACCAAAGAACTCGCTGAAACGATCCACCTCGATGGTCGCCGACGTGATGATCACTTTGAGGTCGGGCCGCTTCGGCAGCAGTTGCCTTAGATAACCCAGCAGAAAATCGATGTTCAGGCTACGCTCATGAGCTTCATCAATAATCAGGGTGTCGTAACGGTCCAGAAACCGGTCGTGCTGTACCTCTGCCAGCAAGATACCGTCGGTCATCACTTTGACCCGGGACGCCTCAGTCGTGTTATCGGTAAACCGGACCTGGTAACCAATCTGTTGCCCTACCTGCTCGCCCAGTTCTTCCGCAATCCGGCCGGCAACGCTGCGGGCCGCAATGCGACGGGGCTGGGTATGACCGATCAAACCGCGCAGTCCACGGCCAAGGTTCAAACAGATTTTAGGGATCTGGGTGGTTTTACCGGAGCCGGTTTCACCCGCAACGATCACCACCTGGTGCTGCTCGATGGCCTTACTGATGTCCTCGACACGGGCACTGACCGGCAAGCCGGCCGGAAAACGCGCAGGCTTGTGCGAGGCCTGGCGCAGTCGCACTTTTGCCAACCCACGCTCAAGCCAGGACGCCATGTTGTCCAGATCTTTCTGGCCCGGCTTGCCCTTGGCCTGGCCGACCCGGCGGATGATGCGCGCCGCCTCCTGCTGGTTGCAGGCATCCAGCTGGCTCATTAACGCTTTTACCGCGGCCTGGGGATCGGCGCCCGGGTGTTCCGGAGTATTGATCGGTGTTTTTTCAGTCATTGAACGGCAACAAGTCCATTGAGTGATCGGTGCATCGTAAGGCGCCACAGTCTAGCGGGAAAACCGGACGGTAGAAACACAAAGACCCCGCCGGAGCAGGGTCTTTGTGTTTCTACGGGGCAACCGTGCGGTTGCACCAGAGCCGGTTATTTGGTGCTGGCTTCGTCCCGCAGTTCACGGCGAAGGATCTTGCCCACGTTGCTCTTGGGCAGATCGTCCCGGAACTCGAAGTGCTTGGGCACTTTATAAGCAGTCAGGCGTTCGCGGCAGAACTCCTTGATCTCATTGGCGGTCACGCCTTCTTTGGTTGCAACCACGTACACCTTCACCGCCTCGCCGCTTTTGGCGTCCGGAATACCCACGGCGGCACACTCAAGCACTTTCGGATGGGTGGTGATCACCTCTTCGAGTTCGTTCGGGAACACATTGAAGCCGGAAACGATGATCATGTCTTTTTTGCGGTCGACAATGCGGATGTAGCCATCTTCCTGGATCAACGCCACGTCACCGGTCTTCAGGAAGCCGTCTTCGGTAAAGGACTCCCGGGTATCTTCCGGGCGCTGCCAGTAGCCGCGCATCACCTGCGGGCCTTTCACGCACAGTTCACCGGGTTCACCGATCGGCGTTTCATGGCCGTCATCATCAATGGTTTTAATGAGGGTGGACGGGACCGGCAAGCCAATGGTGCCAATCTGGATGGCACTGCGCGGGTTAAAGGTGACCACCGGAGAGGTTTCGGTCATACCATAACCTTCGCTGATCTCGCAGCCGGTTACCCGCTCCCACATCTTGGCAGTATCGGTCGTCAAAGCCATACCACCGGAGGCGGTCAGTTTGAGACCGGAGAAATCCAGGTCCTGGAATTCTTCGTTGTTGCACAGGGCCACAAACAGGGTGTTCAAACCGATAAAGGCGGAGAACTTCTGCTTTTGCATTTCCTTCACAAAGCCCGGAATGTCGCGCGGGTTTGGAATCAGTATGTTATGGGCGCCGGCTTCAAGCATGATGCCGCAGTTCAGGGTAAACGAGTAGATGTGGTACAGCGGCAGCGGTGCAATAACCACTTCCTTGCCCTCATCTACCTGGTCTTCCATCATCGGGCGCACCTGAGTCAGGTTGGCCACCAGGTTGGCGTGAGTCAGCATCGCACCCTTGGCAACACCGGTGGTGCCGCCGGTGTATTGCAGTACCGCCAGATCGTCGAGATTGGTTTCAACCGGCGTGAACTTCTCACGGGCGCCGGCACTGAGAACCGCTGGCAGCTTGTGTGCGCCCGGGATGTTGAACGAAGGCACCATCTTTTTGACGTGCTTCACCACCGCGTTCATCAGCGTGCGCTTGATGATTGAATGCATGTCGGCGACTTCAGTCACGATGACGTGCTCAATGCTGGTATTCGGCAGCACTTTTTCGACGTTATCGGCCATGTTCGCCAGAACCACCAACGCCTTGGCGCCGGAGTCGTTGAACTGGTGTTCCATCTCGCGGGTGGTGTACAGCGGGTTGGTATTCACCACAATCAGACCGGCGCGCATGGCACCGAACACAATCATCGGGTATTGAGCGACGTTAGGCATCTGCACCGCGATGCGATCGCCAGGCTTCAGGTCGGTTTTGTTTTGCAGCCAGGCCGCAAAATTGCGACTCAGAGTATCAAGATCCCGGTAAGTGAGGGTTGCGCCAACTGCGGAAAAGGCAGGTTTGTCTGCGTATTTCTTCACCGCCTGTTCAAAAACATCAACCATGCTTTTGTATTTCTTGAGATCTACCTCACGTGGAATGCCAGCGGGGTATTTATCTTGATAGAACTGCTCAAAATCCATCACCATCTCCTGTCTGATTGGCGCTATTGGGAGCAACCGGATGGGGTTCAGTAGCTCCCTGATTGTAATATTTTGCCAAGGCTGATTCGGTCATAAAATCAACCCTACTTAAGTATCAACCTCAAAAAAGTCGGGAGAGAATAGCAGTTTTGTTAACGATGAGGTAGCTTTCAGCCCATCGAACGGTACAACCGTACTTCCCTTCACGCACCGGAGCCTTTGATGAGCGACACCCTGGACACCCTCGAGAATATCACTTACGACGAACTGAACGAGGGCGACTCCGCTACCTTTATGCGAACCCTCACTGAAAATGAGCTGGTGCTGTTTGCAGCCGTCTCCGGAGACGTGAATCCAGTACACCTGGACTCGGTATTTGCCGCAGAATCGGTGTTCAAGGAACGAATCGCCCACGGCATGTGGAGTGGTTCCCTGATTTCAGCGGCCCTGGCCACGGTCATACCAGGCCCCGGAACCATTTACCTGGAACAGAGCCTGGCCTTCAGGCGCCCGGTTCGGCTGGATGACACCCTGACGGTAACTCTGACCGTGCTCAGAAAAGAGCCGAAAAACCGGGTGGCCTTCAAATGTGATGTCCGCAGTTGCCCGGCCTCATCCAACAGCTTCCTGTCTTTATCATCCGCAATGCTTATCATATTTTCCAGGAGCACAAGGTATTCATAATCTTCAATACCCTGCCTGAGAAACTCCAGCCTTATTGAAGGTACGGGTCCGGCAATATAAGT
>JAWOAO010000249.1:0-2627 GCA_046498485.1 Marinobacter sp.
TCGCGTTGCTGTTAGGGCTGATTGTGTGGCCCAAAACAGCGACAGCCACTGAGCGCCCGGACTGGACCGGGGTCTGGGACACCCAGTGGCGTGGCGGTGGCGCGGTTATGGAGCTCCAGCAGGATGGTAAACGGGTTGTAGGCACCTACCCCGGTTTCGACGGCGAGGTCGAGGGTCGAATTGAAGGCAATGAGTTATCCGGCACCTGGTCCGATACGGCAGGCCAGGGCGAGCTCACTTTCGTGATGTCCCCGGACCAGCAAAGCTTCATGGGCCGGTTCGGAACCGGAGAGTGGTGGACAGGTGTCCGTTCGGACACAAAGATCCAGGAAACACTGTTCGGGGCTCTTGATAATTCCAGCGCAGATCAAACCCTGTTGTCGTTTCTCAAAGCCGGAAACCGCGCAGGGGAAGGACGCAGCGATCGGCTTGGCGTTGTGTTGCCGCTGTTAGACTTTTCAACGTTCGATGAGCCCCTGACCCTATACGATCGCATCGACCTTGCGCGCCTTTTATTCCAGATTCTTGACCGCCTCACCCTAAGGCTGTCGGAACTGAATCCTGAAGAGGATTCTGTCAGACCGGGTGAATATACGGTCAACCTCAATCAGGCAGGCACTGACCTTTCCTATACACTCAGGCTGCGCACCGCAGAAGAGTCCGGTGATGCGGGCCAACGATCGTGGCAAATTGTTGTCCCCGCTAAAGCAGATATGCAGGCCTCTCTCGATCTACTGCTCGAGAATCGCGGCGGGGAGGTGCCACACCCGCACCAACACCATGAACTGGCGTCGCCGCGGGATACCATGCGCACTTTCCTCGAACAGTGGGATAATGCCCGGCGCGGCGACCGCGAGCTTTTTCTGAGGACCATGGATCTGTCGAAAATTGCCGGCGCCGTGCGCGAAGATGAAGGCCTCCTGCTCGGCGAGTATCTTATCGGCGTTCTTCATCGCATTGGCCTGCCCTTACGTCATGAAATTCCCGATAACCCGGTTAGACAGGCGGCATACAATCACTTCGTCCATCCCTCCGGAACCGTTGTCATGGAACCGGTTCTGCAGGAGGACGGATCGGTGCTTTGGCAATTCAATGCCGAAACCGTAGCCAGCGCTCGCCAATTGTTCATTGCAATGGAAGATATGCCGTTGGCAGAAGCCGAACGACAGTGGAAGTCGACACCGTTTTTTGAAATCCGTAATCGTGCCCGTTCTATTCACCGAGGGTTGCTTCAGGAGACCGGGGCCGGCATGGAATTATGGCAATGGCTCGCCCTGGCGCTGTCACTACTGTTCAGTATACCTGTGAGTTGGGCCTGCGCCTGGTTGTTGGCAACAATTTTCGGGCTTAACAGAAATACGGAAGACCAGACCCTCGCTCCAGGGGTTCGCTTCCTGTGGCCATTGCGCCTGATCCTCATTGCCGGTTGTGGTTTACTGGCTCTTGGCACTCTGGGGCTCCCGCAGGAAGCAGATATACCACTGCGCGTTTTCATCGGGGTCACGCTTTCCATTGCGGGCGGGTGGCTTGCCTATCACTTGGTAGACAGAATAAGCGAAACGCTGGATAACCATGCACGGAGCTACCTCGGTTTCCGCAACGAAATTCTGCGCTCTCTGGTGACGTCACTGGCCAAACTGGCCGTCATTATTGGCGCCATCCTGTTTCTTGCCGAGATCCTGTCAATTCCATACGAGGGGGTCATCGCCGGCCTTGGCATCGGCGGCCTCGCCGTCGCGCTGGCGGCGCGCAGCACGCTGGAAAACCTGATCGGCGGCATTACCCTTTATGCCGACAAGCCGGTAGAGGTCGGTGATTTCTGCACTTTCGGCGATTATATGGGGGTGGTCGAGGGTATAGGTCTGCGCTCGGTGAAAATCCGTTCTCTTGATCAGTCGATCATCACCGTGCCCAATGCAGAATTTGTGAACCTGAACATCGAAAATCTTACCCGTCGCAATCAGATGTTGCTGCAATCCAGGATCGGTTTTCGCTATGAGACGAAGCCGGACCAAATACGCTGGCTGCTGGCGGAAACCCGCAAGTTGTTACTGCAACATCCAATGGTGGCGCCGGAACCCGCACGGGCCAGATTCGCCGGTTTCGGCAATCACTCGGTGGACATCGAAATATTCGCCTACATTAAAACCAACGACTTCAGCGAATTTTTCAGTATACGAGAAGATATTTTCCTGCGCTTGATCGATATTGTCGAGGAGTCAGGTACAACTTTCGCATTCCCCTCCACCATCAATTACCTCGCAAGAGACTCAGGTATGGATGGCGAGCGTGCTTCCCGGATCGAAGCCATCATGCGTGAGTTGCGCAATGGTCAAAAGTTACCCTTCCCGGAATTTGACGACAAAACCCGAAAAGAGCTTCTGGACTCTCTTGATTTCCCCCCGGAAGGCTCAATCGTGTCCGGTCGGCGTGATAAAACCAATGACTGAACATCCCGAAACGTGGATTCGACATAAAATACTCGTAAAGACCAGAGCCTGTGTATCGGAGTTTATTTAAGGATCAAAGCAGTACATTTCTTACAGAGGTAGCAAAGTGATAATGAACAAAAATATTTTTGTACTTCTGGCTGTGCTGTTTCTGACAGCCTGTGCCAGCAGCCCAAG
>JAWOAO010000104.1:0-2586 GCA_046498485.1 Marinobacter sp.
GATTTGCAGCGGGGTAGCGGCTCTGGAACACTAGTCGGTGGACAATAACAAACGAGGAGATGACCATGAGCCAGTATCAGGGTAATTGTTTTTGCGGGGCGGTAAAATTTCAGGTCTCCGGAGCGCCGGAGGCAATGGGCTATTGCCATTGCGATTCCTGCCGCCGTTGGTCTGCGGGGCCGGTCAATGCGTTTTCACTGTGGCCAACCGATAGCCTCGAGATCTTGTCTGGCGCCGACCAGGTAGGCGAGTTTCATCTCACGGAGCAGAGCTACCGGAAATGGTGTAAGCAGTGTGGCGGCCATGTGTTTACAGACCACCCGGCTTGGGGGCTGGTGGATGTTTACGTGGCCAATCTTCCGGACCTCAAGTTCGAACCTGCGTTGCATGTGCACTACCAGGAATCGGTGCTGCCGATCCGGGATGGCCTGCCCAAGATGAAAGATGTTCCCGCTGAAATGGGTGGATCGGGTGAGACGTTGCCGGAGTAAAGCGTGGGGCTGTGTTTTGCGGGTTCTCTTGTGATTTCGGTTACTTGGGTAACCTGGACCGCGTTTCTGGAGTCATTTCCCGCGCCCACTCAGCTTCGTCTCCCGGTGCTGGCAGAAACCTGCCAAACTCGATCATCTGAGTGGCCGGAATGTCCTGCAGGTAGATCCACACCTCCTCAGCAGTTATGCCCGCAATTCGTACTATCTCTTCAAGCATCTGGGTCATCAGGGCCTGCTTGACCTCGGTACTGCGGCCTTGCCGTACCAGGCCGTGCACATACACCTGGGGCGCCTTGTTCACGCGGCCACCGACAAAATGCTCGCCCTCATCGGTAGAAAAAAACAAAACCTGGGCAAAAAAACGGGGCGCACCGGTTTGCGTGTTATGGGCCGTTGTTATGGCCTCCGCTATCTGTGATTTCTGCTGCAGCGACAGGGAAAGATTCGCGACCGTGACGGTATAAGTGGGCATGGGGAAGTCCTGCCGGGAGTGACATGTATTTACCTGTTCTGGCCGACATTGAGAATCAGGTGGTCTTGTTTCACTATAGCAACGCTTACCTGCATGGCCATGCGCACGGGCTGGGTGGGCGTCATCGAGAGATCAGGAGGGCGTAAGCACGCAATTCCTCGGCTATTCCCACAAACCCCGTAATGAATGGATTGGCGATGTGCTTTATTTCAATCCAGGTGGCGCCGGGCCCCGGCGCTTTACTCTGCCGATAACGGTGGGGCGGCTGCAGGTGAGTGAAGACGGGGTGGCTGGTGAGATTATTGAACTGCCGGTTTGATCTTGAAGCAATGAGCTATCCTGAGACTCTCGACCTTCAAGCATGAGAGCCAAATGATGATCGAAACTCCCCTGGAATTTCCAAGCCATGGTACAACCTGTCGTGGTGTTCTTTACACGCCGAATGCCGACAGTAGAAATTTGCCGTGTGTCGTGATGGCGCATGGTTTTGGGCTGACTCATGCCAGTGGTCTGGCGCCGTTTAAAGAAGCCTTCTGCAATGCGGGTTATGCGGTCTTTGCCTTTGACTACCGCCATTTCGGTGAAAGTGATGGTCAGCCCCGGCAGACGCTGAGCCCTCGGAAGGAAGTGGCAGATTGGCTGGCGGCACTGAATTTTGCGCGGCAGCTGGATCGTATCGATGGTAGCCGCATTTGCCTGTGGGGAACGTCATTTTCTGGTGGGCTTGTGATTGCGGCCGCGGCAAAGGATGGACGCGTGCAGTGCACCATTTCCCAATGCCCGATGGTGGATGGTCTGGCGTCGTTGCTTGGTGTTATCGGTTATGCCGGCCTCATGCAGGCGATGCGCCTGACCTACCACGGAACTGTGGACTGGCTTCGTCGTGGGCTGGGGATGTCTCCCAGGTATATTGCATCGGCCGGCCGCCCTGGCGAGTTGGGCATGATGACCGCTGAGGACTGCCAGGAGGGGTATGTTCCCTTGCTGGCTGACAATGCGGTGAATTACGTTGCAGCGGGCGTGAGTTATACGATTCCCTTTTTCCGGCCCATTCGGTTGGCCAGCAAAGTCGCCTGCCCGGCATTGGTGCTCATCTGCGACCACGATACGGTCGCCCCGGCGAGTGCTGCGGCCAAAGCGGCCGAGAGAATGCCGAACTCGGAAGTGAAGCACTATCCGGTCGGCCATTTTGATGTTTATCGGGGCGAAGCTCTGGTTCAGTCAATCGAAGATCAGCTTGAGTTCCTGTCCCGGTCTTTCTGAAGAAAACCGGGGCTAGATCAGATCCCGGTTTTGCTCGCCTACCGCGCTGAAGCCCAACTGCCCCGGGCCAGTTCCATGGCCCGGTTAACTTCATCGGCCGGGACATCACCCGGATCGCCTTTTTCGATCGGGTCATAGTGGAACACGTAGAGCCGGGAGACGAATTCGGCGACGGGCAGGGAGGCTTCGCCGAACAGCTCACCGTGGCCGTGGGTTGAGGTGATCACACCCTGGCCCCAGTTCTGCCCGCTGTCGTTGTTGGGGTTGAAAAAGTAGACGCGCATGGTCTTGTCTTTATCCATTGCCAGCCGTTGGATGGTGATGGCATGCCAGCCAAGAAAGCGTGTGGCGCTGTCGGTG
>JAWOAO010000384.1:0-5093 GCA_046498485.1 Marinobacter sp.
AAAACATTAGAGAATGAAGTTCTAAAAGCATTAAAAGATTATAAGGGAACAGTTTATTTGCAATCGGCAAATCCAATGACAAATCGTTATTTATCAAGAAACTCGGATTATAAGATTGGCTATATTACAATTTCTGTATTACCTATAGGGGATGTAGTCTTTCAAAAATTTCAAGCCTATCTTGCAGATTCTGTTAGTGAATTTTGGTGACCATGCTCGTCGTATTCGGTAATCGGCTGACCGTCATCATCCAGCCGGCCGGCGGTAGACCAGTCCCACCAAACCTTGGTGGGGACGCCGCCCCGGGCGAATTCGGGTACATGACAGGTCTGGCACGCCAGGGTGTCCACATGGTCGTTCAGCTTCTGCTGCGGGTGCGGTGAATCGCCGTGGCAGGACTGGCAGCTTGCACGGCTGAGATCAGTGTGGCCAGGGACATCAATACCCTGGGTGTCGGCGGCATTGACCTGGTAACGGCTGCCGGCCACCTCATGCCCCCAGCTGGTATGGCAATCGGCGCAGGCAAAATCGAGCCCGCCCGCGGACATGTGCACATCCAGCGAGCGTGGTGGATCCACCAGAGAGGAGTCCAGATCGCCGTGTTTCACGCCGTCTGCGCCACCGCCATAGAAGTGGCAGCTACCGCAGTTAGCCCGACCGCTCGCGCCGACATTCTGGGCAATCATTTCAAGATCCGGTGGCTGGACCATCTTGCCACTGCCCTTCGGCCATTCCCGGGGCGTGTAGGTGGGGTGCCCGGCCAGGGTGGGAAACTTCCAGTAGTCACCGGTGGTGTCGTGACACACCAGGCAGTCAACGGCGTTGTCCGCAGTAGGCGGGGGTTGCCTCATGTCTTGCCAGCCGTAGCCCACATGGCAGGAGGTGCAACGAGGCTCGTTGGTGATCGCCATGCCACAGAAACTGTTGATAACCTTGCTCTTGCCCAGGGTCTGGTCCGTTTCCGGATGCTCGTAGGTCCAGGTCCAGTGGGTGGTTGCTCGGATCTGTTCGCCCGCTTTTGTGTGGCAGCCCAGGCAGGCTTCGGTTACCTCCTGCGCATTCTCGAAAGGGCCCTGAAGTGCCTCGAATTTGCTGTGATCGGCGGTGGCGGGTGGGCGTTGGGCTCCATATACAGAAAAGCCGGAGCAAACCAATGCTCCGGCCAGCGCCACATGGGCAGAGAGCCCGCCAAAACGGTTGATGAAGCGGTTCCATGCAAAAATGTTCACGTCTCTGACTCCCCGGCCCTGTTCAAGGGCCAAAACAGTATACAAAGACTCCCTGCAAACGCGACTTCAGAGTCGGTACGGCCGACGATCGGGGTTACGGACGATAAATCTTTTCCGGATTGAGTGTCATGGACCATGGCAGGCCGTCGTTCTGCCAGCCATTCACAATTCTCATACCTTTTTTCTTGCCTTCTTTGGCACCACTGCCCTGAAAGCCGTGGTCAATGTATTTCACATTGGTGAAGCCCCGTTCCATCAGGTATTCAGCGCTCGGCTTGCCCCGGGTTGAGCCGGAGCGGCACATGGTAATGACCAGGTCATCCTTGGTAAGGCCTTTTTCCTTGAGGGCTTTTTCCACGTCTGCCGCGAACTCCGGGTTGGTGTTCATGGCAAAGCGACCCTTGTCAGCAAGAAAGTCCGAGCGATCGGCCAGTTTGAACGGGATATTCTTGTCGACAACGTCGGTAAAGCCGATAAACATGATTTCAACCGGATCCCGGACATCCACAAACAGGAGTTCGTCCCCCTGCTCCTGAACCATGTCATAGGTTTCCTGCGGGGTCAGGGAAAGCGCTTCTTCCGCCTGGGCGCTGAAGCCAATGGCAAAAGTGACAAGCAGGGCTGTCAGTATCTGTTTCATGATGGTTTCCTCCTGGATTCGGGTGGCCTCTGTTCTTTCTTCAACATACGCCTGTATGACCGCCACCATCAACAACTGTTATAAGCATATAATCTTTGCTTTGACCGAGGTCAAAATGAAAAAAGGGGCGCCTGCCAACCGGCAAGCTCCCCTTCTGAACCGCAAACCCGATTAAAGCTTGGTTGTGCGGAGGTACGGACGGATTTCATTCCAGCCTTGTGGGAACAGGCCTTTGGCTTCCTCGTTGGAAATGGAGGGCGGAATGATCACGTCGTCACCTTTGCGCCAATCTGCCGGCAGGGCAACTTTATTGGCATCACCGGTTTGCAGGGCATCGATGACCCGAAGGATCTCGTCGAAGTTGCGACCCACCGCCATCGGGTAAGTCATGGTCAGGCGGATCTTCTTGTCCGGGTCGATGATGAACACACTGCGTACGGCGGCGGTTTCGCTTTCACCGGCGTGGATCATTTCATAGAGCTCGGCCACTTTGTGGTCAGCGTCGGCAACGATCGGGAACTGGAGGTCGCAGTTCTGGGTGTCGTTGACGTCTTCAATCCACTTTACGTGCTCTTCCACGGTATCGGTGGACAGACCCAGGGGCTTCACGTTGCGGGCTTCAAATTCTTTTGCCAGTTGAGCCGTGCGGCCCATTTCCGTGGTGCAGACCGGGGTGAAGTCGGCCGGGTGGCTGAAGAAGAATACCCAGGAATCACCGGCCCACTCGTGGAAGTTTATCTGGCCGGCGGTGCTGTCGATGGTGAAGTTCGGGGCGGTAGAGCCAAGCAATAAACTCATGATGAATCTCCTGTCGGGTTTTGCTGGTGGAGGCGGGTTGCCTCTTGATGTCGGAATAACAATAACCCGTCCGGAGGGCGTTAGCCAATATAGTTATATCTATAGAACAAATAGCTTTAACGAATCAAAGAGCAACACGTGAAAAATGAGCCCATGAAAACTTATCTACGGAATATTCAGATACCTTCGAACGACCGCGTCAGGATCGTCGTCTTCGGTAGTTACACTCTCAATACCTTTTTGCCGAAGCCGCATTGCCAACCCTGCGCCCATCCCCCTGGTGATCAAAACATCAATATCATCCAATGGGTGCGGTAGCTGCGGGGAACTCTCCCGGAATGACTGCTCTTTGGGCAGTTCGAGGAGCTCCTTTTTAGCCACCTGACCTTCGGCAATGTGAAATATGAAGAATTTCCTGCATCGTCTGGCATGCTGGTTGCTCAGGCTCTAAACGGTGAATCAACCTTTCCACAGATATCATCGCTCAGCAGTGATCAATCTATGCGCCATGGCAAAACCGCTATCAATGCAGTCGCCTACACTAATACCGTCCCGCCAGTTACCCATTAAATGAAGCCCCTTGTAGCGTCCCGCGATGTCGTCGATCCTGGCTATGCGGCTTAAATGCCCCACCTCATATTGCGGAATGGCGTTTGCCCATCGTGCGACTTTGGTAAAGACCGGACGGCTCTGGATATCAAGCATCTGGCCCAGTTCCTCGCTGACTAAATTTACTAACTGCCGATCGGAGTTTTCGACGGCCATCGGGTTTCTGCGACCACCGATAAAGCAGGTGAAAAGCACATGCCCCTCTGGCGTCCGGTTCGGAAAAAGTGTGGAGGAGAACAAAGCTCCGAGCGTTTGCCTCTTTTCTTGACTTGGAATGAGCATTCCAAAGCCGTCGAGTGGATGTTTGATGGACTGGTCTGGGTAACCCAGCGCAACAGCAGCAAGTGGTGGATAGACAATACTGGCCAGCTCTGACCGAAGTTCAGGGCTAACCGGTTCCAGGAGTGATCCGCTGACGTGAGCCGGCGTTGCCAATACCAGTTGATGGGCAACGCGCATTTGACCCCGCTGGTCGACCACGCGCCACATTCGATCATCCTGCTCAACCTTTTCCACTCGACAGCCGGTTATCACTCTGACATTGTCGAGCCGTCCCAGCTCATCCCTGATTCCGTCAGTCAACGTGGAAAGCCCGTCCGGGAAGCTCACAATCTTGCCACGCCACTCGTCGGGGAAGCCATTTTCACGATCCTTAATACGCTGTTTTCTGCCATTTCGCATTAGAGCGATTGCGCCTCGAAGCAGGGACCCATGATCCCGTTCCAGGCGGTGTAACCGAGGGAAGGCGGCTTGAGCTGAGAGCTTTTCTGACGATCCGGCATAAACGCCTGAGACAAAGGGATCGACAAAGTGATTAAGAATATTTTGACCGAAACGCCTTCGAACCAAAGCCGCCAGAGTTTCTTCGCTCGGCGCTACCTTTCGAAAAGGTTCACTGATCAAATGACGCCAGCCTTCGATGCCAATGAGAGGACTGCTTAACGCAGATTTCAGATCAGCCGGTAACGCAACGGGAACCCCGTCCTTGACAACATAACGTTTGCGGCTGGCCAAAGGTGGAAAAATAACTTTGTCGCTGAGATTAAGGGATCTTAGAAGCTGATGCAGTGACGGTTTGGCCATAAGTGTGTTGGGGCCGAGCTCCATCTGCCACCCCTGTTCTTTGACCGACCGGATATTCCCTCCTAGTTGCTCGTCTGCTTCAACCAGGGTCACGTTTTTTTGGCGGCGTCCAAGCGCAAGTGCCAGTGAGAGCCCCGTAATACCACCGCCAACAATCAGAACGGACTGTTGTTCGGTCTGGGTGTCGCCGCTCATACAATTCCCTATGAACCATTGAGGTTCAGCATGTGAGATTGTGAAAAGTGCCAATCAATCACCTAGGATCGAGAGGGCATTGACCCTATTGTGTGCAACCTCTCCCTTTCAGTGACAAAGTCACTTTCAATCGCCCCACTCCGGCCCTTCCTGAAAAATAGCTCAGGAAATCAGTGCATTAATGAGCAATCGCTTAACCCTATAGGATCAATTAAGTTTGATATACCTTTGAGCACTATCGTTATAACCTTTTAATTGTTAACTTGGCTTCACGGTTCACCAGGTCTCATCGCGGAGGTCAAGACCATGAAGCAGCCTTTAGTTACTCATTTTTTTGACGAACCAACCAACACGTTCAGTTACATCGTGCAGGATCCGGACAGTTCGGCTTGCGCCATCATCGATTCTGTTCTGGATTTTGACTACGCGGCAGGGCGAACGGATGTCCGCTCCGCTGATGAGATTATCGAGTACGTCACGAACAACCATCTGACCGTTGAATGGATTCTCGAAACCCATGTGCACGCCGACCATCTCTC
>JAWOAO010000403.1:0-10880 GCA_046498485.1 Marinobacter sp.
GTGGCCATCGATCTGACCGGTAACGGCCGTCCAGCCCAGCAGCGGTGGCATGGCCCCGGCCAGGCCGCCAATGACTATGTTTTGCGGTGTAGCACGCTTGAGAAACAGGGTATAGACACCGGCATAACCTACCAGCGAGGCCAGCGTCAGCCAGGCGGTCAACTCATTGACCTGCCAGATCAGGACAAACATACCAACGGCCGCCAGCAAGGTGGCAAACAGCATGGCATCGAGGGTGGCGATCCGGCCGGTGGCAACGGGCCGCTTGCGAGTGCGGGCCATAATGGTGTCGATCTTCTGATCCACCACATGATTGACCACCGCTGCGGCACCCGCCAGCAACGCGATGCCCAGGTTGCCATACACAAGCACACTCCAGCCCGGTACACCCGGCGCAGCCAACAGCATGCCGATCACCGAGGTCAGGATCATCAGTGCAACTACCTTAGGCTTGGTCAGCTCCAGGTAATCGCGCCATGAAATCGTTTTGATCGTGGAGCTCGCACGCTCCTCAGCCGGCAGCGCTTCAACTTGCTCGCTCATGCCGTAACCTCCCGGTTTATGGTTGTTGTATGTGTGGCGGGGGATGTTTCAGTGTATGGCAACTGATGATGTCGCCAGATCAGGTGAACCATGGACAGCAGAAGTCCGGCGCCCATGGCGTTGTGAGCGACGGCAATCGACAATGGGATATGCAGCCAGACATTCGCCAGGCCCAGGGCAATCTGCAACGCCAGTGCCGCCGCGACCAGGGTGACACTCCGGTCGAGATGACTGTTGCCGCGATGGCGCCAGAGCAATCCCAGCAGGACCAGAAAGTACCCGAGCACGATGACCGCACCGAGACGATGAGTCACATGGATGGCGACGCGGCCGTCTGCCGTCAGTTGACCACCCAGATAGTTGGGGCCAACCTGCTGGGTGAAATCAAAACCGTGCTGGAAATCCATACCCTCGGGCCACCACTGGCCCTGACAGGTCGGCAAATCGGTACAGGCGACCGCGGCGTAGTTTGCCGCCGTCCAGGCGCCCAGAGCTATCTGCACAATGATCAGCAACAAACCACCGTAAAGCCAGGGACGGAATCGGCCCAGGCTGGCAGACGGCGTTTGTACCTGGTCAGATCCGGCCTGAGCTCGCTTGCGCAAGCGTAAGGTAAGCAATAGCAGCAGGCTCAGGGTGGTGAAGCCACCCAGCAGATGCAGCGCCACCACTTGTGGCCAGAGTTTGAGGGTGACGGTCCAGGCGCCAAAGGCGCCCTGCAAAAGAATAAATGTGGCGATGAACAACGGCAGTTTGAACGGAACGCCAGCACGGCGATGGCGTACCGCCGTCGCCGCCAGCGCAAACACCACCAGGCCCAGAATCCCGGCGGCGTAACGGTGAATCATTTCCGGCCAGCCTTTGGAGACATCCACCGGGGTCTCCGGGAATCGGGCATTGGCAATGGCCATGCTGGTTTCGCTCTGAGGCACAGTCAGAAAACCGTAACATCCAGGCCAATCCGGGCAACCCAGGCCGGCATCCACCAAGCGTGTCCAGGCGCCCAGCATGATGACCACAATCGCCAGCACACAAGCATAGGCAGACCAACGGGCCAGTCTCTTCGTGATGTCGGCAGGCTGTGCCAGAGTCACTTTCTCGGTCACGGTCTGTTCCCCTTGCTCAGCCAATTTGGGAGATCTTCAGCAGCTGTTTGAGATCCTTGAGCAACTGCTTGCCGCTGTGCTCCACGCCATAATGCATCATGACGTTACCGAGCGGGTCCACCAGCAGAATCCGCGGCTCGGCGTCGGGAGAAACTCCGGTGGGCCAGGCTGACGAGGTTCCCGCAGCGGGCTGCAGCCGTTCCATTGAACGGTACTCGGCGTTCCAGCGTTGCTCCAGACCGGGGGGCACCGCAGCCAGTGCCGCCGCCCGGCTGACCCGGGGGGCATACTTTCCGAGCGCGATATTGACCTGTCGGGAAAGGTAGAGCAGTTGCTCGCAGTCGTCGCTGCAAGTACCGGATACCACCAGTATCAGCCAGTTCGGATCGACCTTGTCGACGCCGAAACGTTGTCCCAGAGGCTCGCCACCGGAGGTTTCAAGGTTCAGTGTCTGTACCGGTACGGTCGGCATAATCAGCACACCCTCATTGGTATGACCCATCGGGTTCAGCCAACCGGTGTAAAACATGATGGTGGCCAGAACCATCGGCCCGAACCCTACTGCAAAAAGCAGCAGGGCGGTGCGCCGGCCACGACGAACCTGTTCCGGGTTGGGGGATTCCTGCCCGGACACGGAGTCAGCCGTTGTCATTGTCATTATCGGCTCCTGTCTTTCAATTACTCGCTGTTTTTTTTGTACTCGCCACTACCGTTAATATAGTCAGTGCGGCCGCAAGCGCAAACCACTGGGCGGCATAACCATAGTGGGTCTGAGCACCCATCACATCAGGCGTATGATCGGCACGATACGCACCTGGTTGCTGACTGCCTGCCAGTTTAAGCACCATTGCCGACGGTTTCTCCACCTGTTCCTGTACCCGGGCCCGGGGTAAGGTTTGTACCCGCTGAGGCCAGTTGCTGGTTTCAGCATCGGAGTCATCCGCCAGAACCGGTGGTACCGGATAGTTATCCAGGCGACCTTCCAGGGTGAACAGAACTTCAGGCGTTTCGATAGCTGGCAACTGATCCCGCGTCCTCGGCGCTCTGACCCAGCCACGATTGACCACCACCGGCGGCCCCTCAATCGGCATGAACAACGTCAACACCTCGTACCCGGGAAACCCATCCCGGGTGCGGTTGTCCAACAACCAGGTATAGTCTGTGTACCAACCGGTCAGGGTTACCGGCTGCCCCACCCGCAACCCGGCCGCCACCATCTCCGGCCAACTGGCATCAACCGCTTGCTGCTGCCAGGATGCCAGTAATGCCTGTTTTTCCTCGGCACGGTCCAACTGCCATGCCCCCAGACTGATCAACACCGGCAACAACAGTCCGCTGAATACCAATAATCGCCAGTCAAAATGCCATCGGCGATTCATCAACCGCACCTACCCATGCTTTGCTATAGTGATGTCGGGGCCCGGCACCCGACCGGAATGCCTGTAAGTACAATAACTCAATGCCAGGGAAACCCAATGCTGAAATTTCTGATTGTCGTGCTGCTTTTGGCCGTTATCGTGAGCCTGTTCAGCGGGCTGTTCTTTCTGATCCGGGACGGTGGCAAGACCAACCGGGTGGTTAACTCGCTGGCGCTTCGAGTCGCGCTCAGCGTGCTGTTGCTGGCGCTGGTGCTGATCTCACTGTGGACCGGGGACCTGACGCTGAACCCAACGCCCTGACCCCCAACACGCCTGATCAGATGACGTAAACGAACACAAACAGCCCCAGCCAGACCACATCCACAAAGTGCCAGTACCAGGCGGCCGCCTCAAAACCAAAATGGTTATCAGCAGTGAAATGCCCCTTGCGGATCCGTAACAGCATGATGAACAGCATCAACGTACCCAGGAACACGTGAGCCCCGTGGAAGCCCGTCAGCATAAAGAAGGTGCTGCCATAGATACCGGACTGCAAGGTCAGATCAAGATCCCGGTAGGCATGCAGGTATTCGTAAGCCTGCACGAACATGAAGACCACGGCCAGGGCGACGGTAGCGCCCAGCCACAGCTTTACCTTCGCCCGATTACCGGCCTTCATGGCATGGTGAGCAATGGTGACGGTAAAGGAGGAAGTCACCAGCAAAAGCGTATTGATCAGTGGCAAGCCCCAGGGACCAATTATACTGGTCGGGCCGGGATAGGCTTGTGGATCCGGGTTACTGACCAGCGGCCAGCTGGCCTGGAAACCTTCCCAAAGCATATTACTGCTGCCCCTGTCGCCCTCACCACCGAGCCAGGGCACCGCGAACACCCGAACATAGAACAGCGCTCCGAAGAACGCGGCAAAAAACATCACTTCGGAGAAAATAAACCAGCTCATGCCCCACCGGAACGAGCGGTCCATCTGAGGGCTGTACAGGCCAGCCCGGCTCTCCCGAATAACGGCACCGAACCAGCCGAACAGCATGTAAGCCATGATCAAGGCGCCGACCAGGAACATGATCCAGGCGGCGGTGGTGCTTTCACCCTGTTTGCCATTAACCATGATCGACGCCACCCCGTACAGGGTAACCCCCAGGCCGACAGTGGCAACGATGGGCCATTTACTCTGGTCGGGAACGTAATAGGTCTGGGTCTGGTTATCCGCCATAACTGTCTCCGATGGCTTAGCCGTTATTGTTTGTTGTTGTTTGTGCCGGGGCTGACCTGGACACTTCCACCGGTTTGCCCTGGTCGTACAGCGTATAAGACAGGGTCAGCTTGGTGATGTGCTCCGGCAGATCCCGGTCGACAATGAAGACCAGTGGCATCTCGACACTTTCACCCGCTTCCAGTGGTTGCTGGTTGAAGCAGAAGCACTCGGTTTTGTGGAAGTACTGGGTGCCTTCGGACGGTGCCAGGCTCGGCACCGCCTGGCCGACCATGGCATGGTCGGTGCCGTTGGCCGCATAGTAGTTGACCGTTATCACCTCACCCGGGTGGACATCGACACTGCGCACCACGGGCCGGAACTCCCAGGTCATACCCGGGCCATTACTGGCCAGAAACTGCACCCTGACGGTACGATTCTCGTCCACTTGTTGAGTGGCGCCGGCTTCGTAGCGACCACCGGTTTTGCCATTAATGCCGGTAATCTCGCAAAACACCTCGTAAAGGGGGACCAAGGCAAAGCCAAAGGCAAACATGCCGACCACACCCGACAGACACCAACCAATCACTCTGCTATTGCTGCGGCGTGCAGGCTGGTTCTTCGTAGTTTCATTGGCCATGGTCATACCTCCCGGGTTATTTCACTTCCGGTGGAGTTGCAAAGGTGTGATAAGGCGCCGGTGAAGGCACCGTCCACTCGAGACCCTCAGCACCATCCCAGGGTTTGGCCGCTGCTTTCTCACCGCCTCTCGCACACTTCACCACGATGAACAGGAACAGCAGCTGGGTCGCCCCGAACATAAAGGCACCGATGCTGGAAATCATATTGAAGTCGGTGAACTGCAAAGCGTAATCCGGAATCCGCCGGGGCATGCCCGCCAGGCCCAGAAAATGCATCGGGAAGAAGGCCAGGTTCATACCGACGAACGACAGCCAGAAGTGGGTCTTGGCCAGAGTTTCGTCGTACATATGGCCGGTCCACTTGGGCAGCCAGAAGTACGCAGAAGCAAAGATGCCGAAGATGGCACCCGGTACCAGCACATAGTGGAAGTGCGCCACCACAAAGTAGGTGTCGTGATACTGGAAGTCGGCCGGAGCAATAGCCAGCATCAGGCCGGAGAAGCCGCCAATAGTGAACAGGATGATAAAGGCAATGGCAAACAGCATGGGCGCTTCGAAGCTCAGTGAGCCCCGGAACATCGTCGTCACCCAGTTAAAGACCTTCACCCCGGTGGGCACCGCAATCAACAGGGTGGCGTACATAAAGAACAGCTGACCCGCTATGGGCATACCCACAGTAAACATGTGGTGTGCCCACACCAGGAAGGAAAGCACCGCAATGGCGCCCACCGCATACACCATCGAGGCATAGCCAAACAGCGGCTTTCGGGAAAACGCCGCAACAATGTGAGAGATAGCCCCGAACGCCGGCAGGATCATGATGTAGACCTCGGGGTGCCCGAAGAACCAGAACACATGCTGGAACAACACCGGGTCGCCACCGCCGGAGGCATCAAAGAAACTGGTGCCGAAGTGGATGTCCATCAGCATCATGGTGACCACGCCAGCCAGAACCGGCATAACGGCAATCAGCAGGAACGCAGTGATCAGCCAGGTCCATACGAACAGCGGCATTTTCATCAGTGTCATACCAGGCGCGCGCATGTTCAGAATGGTCGCGATCACGTTGATCGCCCCCATGATCGATGACACCCCCATGATGTGCACTGCGAAGATGAAGAAGGTGGTACTGGGTGGCCCGTACGTCGTCGACAGGGGCGCGTAAAAGGTCCAGCCAAAGTTGGGAGCACCGCCTTGCATGAACAGGGTAGAGACCAAAATCAGGAAAGCGCAGGGCAACAACCAGAAACTCCAGTTGTTCATCCGCGGCAAGGCCATGTCCGGCGCCCCGATCATCAGTGGCACCATCCAGTTAGCAAGACCAACGAACGCCGGCATGACGGCGCCAAACACCATGATCAGACCATGCATGGTGGTCATCTGGTTAAAAAACTCCGGCTCTACGATCTGTAGGCCCGGCTGGAATAATTCTGCCCGGATGACCATCGCCATGCTGCCGCCAAGCAGGAACATGGCGAAGCTGAACATCAGGTACATAGACCCGATGTCTTTATGGTTCGTGGTCAACAGCCAACGGCTGATGCCCTTGGCCGGGCCATGATGATGTTCCTGGGCGTGGGTATCTGCAACCGCACTCATGAAAACCCCCGTTACCGCCGTTTACTCTGGCTGGTGATTGTTGTTATCTGACGTTGATTACTGTTGATTCTTGTAATCAAAAATTTCTTTCGGAGTGACCATTTCACCGGTGTTGTTACCCCAGGCATTTCGCTCATAGGTAATAACTGCCGCCAGATCAACCTCGCTTAACTGATTACCAAAAGCCTGCATGGCGGTGCCTGGGGAGCCATTCACTACGATCTCGATGTGCCCAGCCATATCCTCAAGCGCCAACTGGCTGCCCTTGAGTGCCGGGAACGCCGGTGGCATGCCGGTGCCATCGGCCTGATGACAGCTGGCGCAGGCGGTTGCATAGGCCTGCTCCCCACGCTCCATCAGCTCGTCGAGTGACCAGTCTTTCTCGGTTAATTGACGTTCCGTCTCGGCCGCCTCTCTCTGATCAGCCACCCAGACGTTGTATTCTTCTTCGGGTACCGCCTTTACCACCACTGGCATAAAGCCATGATCCTTGCCACACAGCTCGGTACACTGACCGCGATAGGTGCCGGGGACATCCACCCGGGTCCAGGTTTCATTGATAAAGCCGGGGATCGCGTCTTTCTTGACGCCGAATTCCGGCACCCACCAGGAGTGGATTACGTCATTAGCGGTCAACAGCAACCGGACTTTTTTGCCAACCGGAATCACCAGAGGGTTGTCCACTTCCAACAGATAGTGCTCGCCTTTGGCCTGCCGGTTGCGGATCTGGTCCCGTGGTGTCGACATGTTGGAGAAGAAACTGAAATCGTCGTCGATATACTCGTACTGCCAGCGCCACTGATAGCCAGTGATCTTGATGTCGACGTCGGACTCGGTGGTGTCATACATTTCTATCAGCGTTGTGGTGGCCGGTATCGCCATGGCCACCAGAATGGCCAACGGAA
This sequence comes from Marinobacter sp., assembly GCA_046498485.1. GTDB lineage: Bacteria > Pseudomonadota > Gammaproteobacteria > Pseudomonadales > Oleiphilaceae > Marinobacter. The sequence continues at coordinate 7,363 of JAWOAO010000403.1, forward strand.
CGATGGTCCAGAGCACTTCAACCACGGTGTTTTCGTGGAAGTTCGCTGGCTTGTAGCCCCGGGATTTACGATGGGCAAAGATAGACCAGAACATGACCCCGAACACCACGACGCCGATGGCGACACAGATCCAGAGAATGGTCATATGAAGGGAATAAATCTGATTGCTGGTGCTGGTCACCCCAGGTGACATGTTCATGGTCCAGTTCGCCATGACCGTGACCGGCAACAACAGACCAGCGGCTAGGGCTACTGCCCGCTTGGCATGCACGCGCATACTGTGTCTCCACAGAGTGTTATTCTTGTCGGATTTTGCGTCATCCCTCTGCAGCACTATCCGGAGCTCGCAACACCGGATAACTTCAGAGCGAAAGCCTGCTTATGGATACATCAAATTTCAGTGTAGACACAGATCAAGAAAAGACGAAAAAATCATTAAATCTAAAACGGATAAACAATCAGTTTTGATAAGTAAAATTTATAAAGCCTTCGCCAGACCCACCGATCGACGCCTCTGGGCACTGGCCTGGCCGCTGATGCTCACCAACCTCACCGTACCGCTGCTGGGCCTGGTAGACACTGCCGTACTCGGCCACCTGGACAGCCCCGAATATCTGGGCGCGGTGGCGGTGGGCGCCAACCTGTTCAGCCTTCTGTACTGGACCTTCGGCTTCATGCGCATGGGCACCACCGGGCTGGCGGCCCAGGCCTGGGGCCAGCGGGATGCCTTTGCCCAGGTCGCCCTGTTGTTACGATCCCTGATGCTGGCGGTGGCCATCGGCCTGCTGCTGATCCTGTTTCACCAGCCACTGATTGCCCTTAGCCTGCACCTGATGAACCCCAGTCCGTCGGTGGCCGAGCTGGCGGCGGAGTACGCTGCTATCCGGATCTGGAGCGCACCGGCGGTGCTGTGCCAGTACACGTTGGTGGGCTGGTTGATCGGCACTCAGTTTCCACGCGGCCCGATGGTGATGCTGATCGTCGCCAACGGCATCAACATTGTGCTCGATGTCTTTTTCGTCACGGTGCTGGGCTGGAACAGCCGTGGCGTCGCTCTGGCCACCGTGATCGCCGAATACGGCGCGGCCATGATCGGCTTTGCCATCGTGCTCCGGCGCATGCCCGAGGGTCAGCGCCTGAGCCGGGCATTGCTCGGCCAGCTTGCCGATTACCTGGTGATCCTCAGGGTCAACCGTTACATCATGGTGCGGACTATTGCGCTGCTGCTGGTTCTGGCCTTTTTTACCGCTCAGGGCGCACGCCAGGGTGACGTTATTCTGGCCGCCAATGCGGTGCTGTTCACCTTCCTGCTGGTGATTTCGAACGCTCTGGACGGTTTTGCCAATGCCGCTGAAGCGCTGATCGGAGAAGCCGTCGGCGGTAACAGCCGGCGCCGGTTCCGGCTGGTCTTTCGCAGTGCCTTACGGTGGTCGCTGTTGGGTTCGGTCGCACTGACTCTGGTCTTCGTGCTCGGTGGCCGTGGCCTGATCAGCCTGCTGACCGGCCTTGAGGAAGTGCGCACCACTGCCTGGCAATACCTGCCCTGGCTATGGCTGCTGCCGCTGGCGTCGGTCTGGGGGTTCCTGCTGGACGGCGTCTTCATCGGTGCCACCCGCACGCGAGCCATGCAGAACACCATGCTGCTGTCGGCCATTGGGGTTTTTGTCCCGGTCTGGTGGCTGACCACCGGCTGGGGTAATCACGGGCTCTGGTTGTCGCTCATCGCCCTGATGCTTGCGCGGGCGGCCAGTATGGGCTGGCTATGCTGGCGTTATACCCGGACCGACAGCTGGTTCAGGCCAGACTGACCAGCCGTTGCTCCGGAGACAACCCGATTACTTCAGGGACAAGCTCAGCATCGGGCAAAATATTGGCTACACTATTCAGGAACAGAGGCCCTGTTCTGGCAGCCAGTGTTCTGCTTCCCGGCCTACGTACTCCTTGCCCCAGAGGAGGGCGCCTTGCGACCTCAATTTGTACAGACATCGGCATCTCCTGACATGACACCACAGGCAGTCCTTGAGATTATTAGCCAGGCACGGCGAAAGGAAGCACGTTCAGGCGCATTTCTCCGGCAGATGAAGGAGAAAGCGGTGCAGCTTCCCTGCGCCATCGTGGTTGATCGCGATCAACCCGCCACGTCGTTGTTCCAGTTTGCGGTGGAGTACATCGAAATGGCGCCAAGGCTGATAGAGTGCGTAGATGCCTGCGCCAAAGAGGCGGGTATCGCCGACTTGTTCCAGCCTTTTGTGGACGCCGCCACCCGCTACTTTACGCAGCCGTCGGTTCTGCTGGTACGGTACGACGGTCTGGACGGGCTGCTGATACGGGCTTACCTGTGTCATCGCCTGATGGAAGACATGCACGACAACAACCGGTCGATCCGCGCCGGCGAACTGATCGACCTGGAAGCAACCCGGGCCAACCTGCTCGCCCATGAACTGATCGGCGAGCCCTTTGCCAACGAGCTGGACGACGCCATTACCGTGACCGTTCTGCAGATTGCCGGCACCCCGGATTATTACGATCTCGACCTGGATCCTTTTATTAATCAGGTCAACAACAGGGCCTGGGACTGGATGCGTCATTACTGGGAAAATCTGCTGGAACGGAATCACATCCGGTTTTCCCTCGGGTCCGGCTCGCTCTGACAGGCCTGGCCAGATGACACGCGCGCTATTCGCTTTATCGATGCCGATGGCCGTGTTCATCTGGCTGCAGGCTCCGCTGGGTTTCCGGGGACGATTAGTCGCTGCCATGGTGGTTCTGGTGGCACTGGTCAGCCTGACCATCGGTGCCCTGTTTACCGCGTACCTGTTCGATGAAGAAAAGAACCGGGCCACCGCCCAGCTCGACGTGGGTGAACGCCTGACCGAAGAGGTGATGAATCGTCGTACCGCTGTCGAACTGTCGCGCCTGACGGAACTGGCTCAGGATTCCGGCTTTCGTTCCGCCCTTGCCAGCGGCGACGATGCCGCCATGCTCAGCGCCCTTGACAATCACAGCCAACGGGTCGGCGCGGCCTTTGCGGTGATTCTCGACCAGTCTCGCCAGCCACTGGCATCAACACTTAACCACGACACACCAATCCTTCAGGAAGACAGCTACCGTGCCGCCATTGCCCAGGGCTACGGTCGCCAACTGATCACGGTCGGTCAGAAGGGCTATGAGCTGTTACTGGTGCCGGTGCAGGCACCAGGCCTGGGAGCCTGGATGGCCGCAGGCTTTGCGCTGGACGATGCCGTGGCCGACGCGATTGCCGGTCTTTCAGATACCGAAGTGTTTTTCCGGACCCTGGCCGAAGGGCAACAAGCTTACCGGGTCATCGCCACCAGCTCCGGTGCTGACCCGGCACAGCTCGATGAGCGATCGCTGACCAATGGCGAGGATACGCTTCTGGAAGACCCCCGGTTTTTCTCACGGGTGGTGCCACTCGAAGCCAACGGCAATTGGCAGGCGGTGCTGCTGATCAATCGGGACGCCAGCCTGCAACGCTTTCACCAGAGAGTCACCGAGGT
>JAWOAO010000042.1:0-3871 GCA_046498485.1 Marinobacter sp.
CCAGGAACTCACCCTGAGGGCCGCAGATAAAGCTGTTACCCCAGAACCGGATGCCATCGCTGTGGCCAGACGGGTCTGGCTCTGTGCCCACCCGGTTGGGTGCGATCACCGGCAGATTGTTCGCAACGGCGTGGCCCCGCTGCACGGTAACCCAGGCTTCAAGCTGGCGGGCCTGCTCTTCCGGCGCATCGGTGGTGTCCCAGCCAATGGCGGTGGGGTAGATCAACAGTTCGGCGCCGGCCAGGGCCATCAGGCGCGCGGCTTCCGGATACCATTGGTCCCAGCAGACCAGTACCCCGAGTTTGCCAATGGACGTGTTGATCGGGGTAAACCCGCTCTGGCCATCGTTGCACCGGGCATCGCCGGGTGTGAAATAGAATTTTTCATAAAAGCCCGGATCGTCCGGAATATGCATCTTGCGGTAGATGCCGGCCAGGCTGCCGTCGCTATCAAACACCACCGACGTATTGTGGTACACACCGTTCATCCGCCGCTCGAAAATCGAACCGACCAGCACAACGTTCAGTTCGTTGGCCAGTGCCGACAAGCGATCGCTGGTCGGCCCGGGGATGGGCTCGGCCAACTCGAACACAGCGGTATCTTCGGTCTGGCAGAAATACAGGGTGGCGTGTAACTCCTGGAGAACAATCAGCTGGGCGCCACCAATTGCGGCCTCGCGAATCAGCATTTCCGAGGTGGCCAGGCTGGCGGATTTATCCGCGCTGCATTTTTGCTGAATCGCGGCGATGTTAAGTGGACGGCTGTGCGGTTTCTCGCTCATAGCGTGACGACTCCTTCAGGCATCTGCATGGTGACGCAATGCAGGCTGCCGTGCTGGTGGATCAGCGGCCGGCAGTTGATCGGCACGATTTCCCGGTCCGGGAAAAGCTCAGCCATGACCCGCATCGCTTGCTGATCCTGTGGCACATCGTACACCGGCAGCAGAACGGCCTGATTGATAATCAGAAAGTTGGCGTAAGTGGCAGGCAAACGTTCGCCGTCTTCATCAACAATGGCGTCCGGCCACGGCAGTGGGGTGAGCTTGTAGGGGCCACCGTCTTTCAGGCGAAACTCCTGAAGCTCTTCTTCCATGGCCGCCAGCGCGCTGTAATGTTCATCGGCGACATCCGGGCAGGTGACGTAGCAGATGTGATCGCGGGCGCAGAACCGGGCCAGGGTGTCGATGTGGCTGTCGGTATCATCTCCGGCCAGATAGCCGTGGTTCAGCCAGAGAATTCGATCTGCGCCGAGCGCCTCCGACAGCAGCTGTTCAATGGCGGGGCGGTCCATGGATGGGTTGCGCGACGGTGTCAGCATGCACTCGCTGGTGGTCAGAATAGTGCCGTCGCCATCAGACTCAATGGAGCCACCCTCAAGCACAAAGTCGACCGGTTGCAGCGGGTGTTTGCCGAAAACCCCGGCGTTGGCCAGATGGCGGTTCAGAGCGTTGTCTTTTTCCCAAGGGAACTTGCCGCCCCAGGCGTTGAAGCTGAAATCCAGTGCAGCGAGACCATCACCGGTGCTCACAGTAATCGGGCCATGATCACGGGCCCAGGTATCGTTGGCGGGTGCAGGGACAGTGATGACTCGCCCGGGCAGGCCATTGGTCTCAGCGTAGTCGTTCAGCTCCCGGCCGAGTTCTTGCAGCCGCGCCACAAATTCACAGCTGATCAACAGGTGCTCAAACCGCAGCACCTGCCGGGCAATGGTCAGGAAGACCGGCTCAACATCGGCCATCATGCCGGCCCAGTCGGTGCCGGGGTGAGGCCAGGTCAACATTACTGCGCTTTGGGGTGCCCATTCCGCCGGCAACACTCGCTTGGAAGTCACTGTATTCGTCACCTTGGTTCGCAAAAGTGGCCATTCTATCTGACCGTTGCGATAACGTCAGGCCATGAATAGAGAAAATTGACCCTCTGGAGGGGCTGTCAGCGATTACGTTTGACGACGGAGTGCAGTACCCGGTCGTGTTCGAAATAAACGATAAAGTCCGGGTAGTCCCATTGACTGATCGGCGGTTCGCCAACCGGGCTTTTGATGTCTTGAGGTGCGCCCCAACGATCACGGACCGAGTCCTGGCTCATGCCGGTGATGGGCAGGCTGACCTGGCTACGGTCAGCCTGGCTGCCAACCGGAACTGTCAGCTGTTCGGCATGAACGTGACTTGCCACGCCGGCGGAAATCAGGGTTGTCAGTGCCATCGTGGCGATCAGTGTTCGCTTGTTCTTCATTGGGTTCTCCATTAAAGCGGGTGCCCCGCGAGATGGCTCGCAGGATATGGATAAAACGTAATATCCCGAAAAAACGAGTAAAAGTCAGTGTTTTTTGGAAGTTTACTGTTTTTGACGTTGCCGGATTTGCCAGCGCATCACATGGCGGGCAATTTGCTGGCGATCGCTGTCTTCCAGTTTTACAAATTCGGTGTGAACCCGCGTTCCGCCCCGTTCGTCCGGCTCTGTGCCGAGGATTTCGGCAATCGCTTGTGGCTGATAGAGTTCGGGTGGTAGTGTCATCCGCACCGCGATCCGGTCGCCTTTTAGCCAGGCGGGCGTGTTACTGGTAAAAGACAGTCCGCCCTCGCTCAGGGTCACATCCTGCCAGTCTTCCGGTTGCAACGGATTTTGCTCAAAGGCGATAATGCGCGCCAGCGTGTCGAGCTTGCTGTTCATCGATTTGACCAGTCCGGCCAGCAACCGGTCGCGTTCAGCGAGGCTGGCAAGGTGTGCTTTGACGTCCTGATCAAGGCGGCGAAATTCCGCCTTGAGACTTTTCAGCGGAGAGCCATTGAACGGGTCCTGATCGCCGTCGTCACCGGCTTGAAGCCGATGGGTTTCCAGGCCGATATGGTCATCAATCCGAAAACACTCTCGTCGGTCGGTGTTGGGATCGCTGGTCGGGGGTGGCGTGTGCGAGCCTGGCATTCTGTCTCCGGGAGGCTGATTTTTTTATTGATAGAGAATAGTTTAGCAGTTTCCCGGATGCCAGTGAGCCGCCGGGTTATCAAACCACGACAGACCCTAAGGTAGCGACAGGCACCTCTCCATGTTCAGACCCTTATCGTTCTACATTGGCTTGCGGTATACCGCGGCCAAACGGCGTAATCACTTTATCTCCTTTATCTCCCTGACCTCCATGCTCGGGCTGATGCTCGGGGTGGCTGTTCTGATCATCGTACTGTCGGTGATGAATGGCTTTGACCGGGAACTGAAACAGCGCATCCTGGGCATGGTGCCCCACGCCACCATTCAGAGTGCATCCGGGCCACTGGAAGACTGGCAAGCAGTGGATCGTCGCGTTCAGCAGCACCCTCGTGTTCTGGCGGCGGCACCCTTCATTCAAGGTCAGGGTATGGTGACCGGTGGTGGCGACGTCCGGGGCGTGATGCTCAGCGGCATCCTGCCGGAGGAGGAAGCCACGGTATCAATTATCGACAATCATTTTATTGAGGGCAGCCTCGATCAGCTGAAATCCGGTGAATTTGGCATCATTATTGGTCGGCTGATGGCGTCCAGTTTGCGCTTGCAGGTGGGCGACAAGCTGACCGTGGTTCTGCCGGAAGCCTCCGTGACCCCGGCCGGCGTGTTGCCGAGACTCAAGCGCTTTACCGTAAAAGGCATCTTCAGTGTCGGCGCCGAACTGGACGGTAACTATGCCTTGATTCACATGGACGACGCCGCACACCTTCAGCCCGCCTGATGCGCACCGGTGGCCGGGCTGAAGGTGTGCGGCTGCTGGTGGATGACCTGTTCGCCGCGCCTCGGGTGGTCAATCAGGTGGCCCAGGATCTCGGCGGTCGTTTTTATGTTTCCGACTGGACGCGCACGCACGGCAACCTGTTCCAGGCGATCCGCATGGAAAAGACAATGATTGG
>JAWOAO010000094.1:0-4070 GCA_046498485.1 Marinobacter sp.
GATCGGACTCATTCACAATTCGTCCCCTTCCGGTATTAATCAGAATAGCCGACTTCTTCATTTTTTTGATCTGATTGTAGGCGACCAAATTATTTGTATTCTCATTCCAGGTCACGGTCAGTCCGTCTTCCGGCAGTTCAGCGACATGGCCGGCCTGATACTGCTCGCCAGGCTTGAGCACATCGGCATGGTCGCTGTGATCTTCAATATCGACACCCAGGATGTCAAAAGCCTGCACCATGTAATCGCGCACCTGAGCTGAGCCTTCTTCCTGCTCAATGCTCGCGATCAAGGCGTCGGCCTCGTCCCGGCGGCAGGAGTTCAGTTCGATCAGCGCATCCCGGCCATTGTGCAACAGCGTTTTCAGACGTTTGGTTTCCTCTGAGGTGGCCGCCAGCAGCGGCTCCAGCACCGTCTCGTCGCCGTCCAGTGCCTGTTGCCAGCGCTCACTGACGTGTTCGTGCACGGCCACACCCACGGCGCAGCTTTCGGCGAACGCGTTCAGCCCGTCATGGAACCAGCGGTACTGAACTTCCTGGCTGGTGCCCTGCAGATAAGGGATGTGAATGCGGATGGCCTCGGTCTGGCCGATACGGTCCAGCCGGCCGATGCGTTGCTCCAGCAAATCCGGATTGGCGGGCAGATCAAACAACACCAGATGATGGGCAAACTGGAAATTACGGCCTTCACTGCCGATTTCTGAACAGATCAGCGCCTGGGCACCCTGCTCGCTGTCGGCAAAATAGGCCGCCGCCCGATCCCGCTCCAGCAGGTTCAGGTGTTCATGGAATGCCGCACTGCGAATGCCAGCGCGCAGTTGCAGATAGCGCTCCAGGACCATGGCGGTATCAGCGCGGGCACAAATCACCACCACTTTAGCGGGGCGCAGACTGGCGAGTTTTTTCTCCAGCCAGGCCACTCGCGGATCTTCGGCCAGCCATTGCTCTTCGTGTACCGACTGCTCCGGTGCCAGGCCGGTTTTTCCGTAGCGCGCCTGATCATAGAGTGGCGGGCATGGCAGCGGTTCCGGCAGCGGTTGCCGGGCCGGAAACCCCTGAATCGCAGCCCGGGTGTTGCGGAACAGCACGCGGCCGGTGCCATGGCGATCCAGCAGGGCATCAATCACCGCCTGATGGCCATTATCCCGGGCCAGCAGCTCGTCCAGTTCATCGCCCAGCCAGTTGGCGAGGGCGGCTTTGTCATCCGGGCTGATGCCATCCGGCGTGTCGAGCAACCGGCGCACCACCCTGTTAATCGATTCATATTGCTGCTCTTCCTGCCGGAAGGCTTCCAGATCGTGAAAACGCGCCGGGTCCAACAGGCGCAAGCGGGCAAAGTGGCTGGCCACACCCACCTGTTCTGGCGTGGCGGTCAGCAACAGCAAACCTTTGCTGGCCGCTGACAGGCTTTCGATCACCTCATATTCCGGGCTGACCTGTTCCGGAGACCAGGCCAGATGGTGTGCTTCGTCCACCACCATCAGGTCCCAGCCAGCCGCCAGGGCATCGCTTCGGGCCTGTTCGCTGCGCACCAGAAAATCCAGGCTGCACAGCACCAGTTGGTCGGCCTCGAACGGGTTCACCCGGTCATCATCACCAAAGATATGAGTCATCAGGGCATCGACATCGTTTTCCTGGGCTTTGATGTCGTCGTAGCGGCTTTGATCAACGATCGAAAAGCGCAGATTGAACCGGCGCAGCATCTCTACCAGCCACTGATGAATCAGCGAATCCGGCACCACAATCAAGGCCCGGCGGGCGCGGCCGGTGTGCAACTGATAATGCAGAATCAGGCCCGCTTCAATAGTTTTGCCCAGACCCACTTCGTCGGCCAGCAACACCCGTGGCGCATGGCGGCGGGCTACTTCATGGGCGATATAAAGCTGATGCGGCAGGTGCTGGGTGCGAGCACCAATCAATCCCTGAGCGGGCGACGCCCGCAGCCGGTCCAGGTGCTGCAAGGTCGACACCCGCAGGCGGAAGGCGCCGTTGCGTTCAAACTGGCCGGCAAACAACCGTTGATGAGGGGCCGAAAAGTTCACCGAGCCCGCCAGCTTGACCTCGGAAATCTGGTGGATTTTCTCGCCGTCATCGGCGTGGTAAACCAGAACGCCGTTAAGATCCTCCACATCGCGCACCACATAATGCTCGCCGGCGAAGGTTTCAATGTCCTCGCCCTGCTGATAAATAATGCGGGATAACGGCGCATTATCGATGGCGTAGGTACGCTCCTCATCGGCGGCGGGAAAGCCCAGCGTGACTCTGCGACCCGACACATCGGTCACAATACCCAGGCCAAGAGCGGTATCGCTGTGACTGACCCAACGCTGACCGATGACAAATTCCGATGTTTCCAAGAAACCTCCGCTAGCACATTACTGTTGAGTTGAATCGTTTTCCCGAACCCAGTAGGCCACAGCGCCGCACACGGCGGCGGGTACCACAATCAGGTTCAGTACCGGCACCATGGCCGCCAATGCCACCGGCAAACCGAAGCCCAGGGCAGACAGGCGACTGGCTGCCAGGTCTTTGCGCAATCGTCCAAAGCTGACTTTGTGGTTGTCAGCAGGGTAATCCACGTACTGCAATGCCATCATCCAGCCGTTAAACAGAATCCACACCACCGCTGCCACCAGATTGACCACCGGGATAATGCCAAGAATGAACAGGACAAGCGCCCGGGGCAGGTAATAGGCAATCTTCTGGACTTCGCGCCAGAGCATTCGGGGCGTATCTTTGAGCAATCCCAGCCAGCCATCGTCGCTGATCACCTCCTGGCCGGTCAGATGCTTTTCCGTCAATTCCGCCAGATAGCCATAAAACGGCGAGCCAATCAGGTTAGCGAGGATGACGAAGCCATAGGCCAGCATCAGCAGAATGACCACGCCATAGAGCAGCCAGAACAGCCAGTCGAGTGCCTGCAACCAGGCCCAATCCGGCAACCAGCCCATGGCGGTGGCGATCATGGCAGAGAACAGCCCGGCCAGATAATAGAACAACAGCCCGAACAGGATGACATTCAAAACCAGGGGAATAATGACAAACAGCCGCAGGCCGGGCTGGCCAATCAGCCTGAACCCTTCACCCAGGTAGCCCAGGCCTCGAAGAAAATTTCCCTTGAGCATTGCTGGTAATCCTACGCTGCCATGACAATAACGGGGCGCAAAGCATATCATGTCAGAATCATTCCCACAGCCTGCATCAACCCCCGGATGACTTCATGCCCCAGCTTCCGCACACCATCCAAACCCTTCTGCACATGCGCCGGCTCTGGCAGGCAGCCCTGGTCATTTCCATTGCCGCCATTCTGTATCTGGCCACCACCAGCTCCAGTTATCCGATCCCGGCTGCCGCCAATGACAAGGTCAACCACATCATCGCCTTTATCGAGCTGACCATTGTTACCCGGCTGGCCTGGCCGCGGCTGAGCGCCTACTGGTATGTGCCGGCGTTACTTGGCTTCGGCTTTGCTCTGGAAGCTGTTCAAGCCAATCTGCCCTATCGCGATTTTTCGATGGCCGATTTACTGGCCGACGCCTTTGGCATCGCCATCGGCATGCTGCCCTGGCCCGGAATGCGCAGCGCCCGCCAATCAGACTTGCGAAATTCGCCCGACGCTTTGTGAGACATCTCTTACAAAGATGTAAGATCTTGTAACCGCGTGACGTGAGCGAGCTTAAGAAAGTGCTAATAGCCAACGCCCAAATTGATGATTTTTAAGATAAAACCAGAAAATCGATAGTTGTGCATGCAATTCATCGTGTACAGGTCACACGTTTGTAAAGATAGCTCAGGTATAGTGATCAACGTCAGGGATGACAAGGAGATGGATGACGCAACGGAAGCACCCCCGCACGGATTGTAGGGAGAGGCAAGGACACAGGGACGCCTCGCTTAAGGGAGACTAATCGGATCGCTGGCTCGGACGCTGGCACCACGGAGCGGACAAAAGGACTGGCAACAAGGCAGTTGCCCGAAGCGCAAGGACGCGCCGACCTGTTCCGAATCTGAACTGCCCGGGATGGCGGTACAGTACCTGCAAAGGGCAGCCTTCTGGCTGCTCTTTTTTTT
>JAWOAO010000097.1:0-10336 GCA_046498485.1 Marinobacter sp.
CGAAGGTACCCAACCCGTCCCGGATGAGATCGGCGACATTTGAGCTGAGGCGGACGGTGCGGTACGTGTTGATGGCGACTTGGTGCTCGCTCTCGCTGATCTCGAGCGCCTCAGCGACCTTTTCCCGTTGGCTGTTCACGATACGCAGGTAGAGATCGATGGCCCGCTTGGTCAGCTCATTTGCGGCGATGTTGCTCTCGAGCCCGGCACGGTTGCCGCCACTGCGGATGAGGTCGCGGGACTGGGCAATGATCGCGTCGGCCTCGTCGCGGTACGCCCGCAGGCGAGGCAGGATATCCTCGTCCACCTTTTCCACGAAGGCCTCCTGCATGGATACCACCAGGCGGTGCAGCATCACCACCATGCCGTAATAGCGGCTGGCGACGGTCAGGTTCTCTCCGCTTTCGCGCGTCAGTTCCTCAAGGCGCAGGGTGATTGTACGAATGCTACGGAAGATGACGCCCATGGACACCACGTCGTCACCAATTGCCGAACTGAGCCACAACTCGAGCTGGTCCGGCGGCATCGTCAGCCCTATGGCCGCAAGGGATTCAGACATGCCACGCTTGAGCCCCTCGAGTTCCTCCTCGTAGGCTTCGACATTCGCTTCGCGGGCCTCAATCAGCTTGTCGAAATCACCCCGCGTGCTTGCCGTCATGGACCGCAGCGTCTCCGTCGGGGTGAAGCGCGACAGGGTGCTGGCATCGGTATCCGGAGCAAACATGCGCCGCTCGCGCAATTCTGCGATCCGGTTCTCCTCGGCGCTGATGCGGGATTCGATCTTGCGGTAGTCCTCCCGCATCTCGACGATCTCGGGGACGTCCATGACCTCAAGGGCGTCGTTGAGAAGATCGTCGATGTCGCGATTCGCACCTTCCTGGTCGCGTCGCAGCCAGTGGCTCTCGGGCAGCTCGGCAATTTCGTCGAAGTACTCGGCAGCTTCGCCCAGAAGCTGAAACACCTTGCCCTGGTCGAACGTGGGTATTTCACGCTCTTCGACCACCTCATCAGTTTGCTCCGTGTCCGAATCATCGGCCCAAACGGAAGGCGCCCCGATGACGCAAACGCCCGCGAAAACCCATGCCATGACCAAACCGCGCCAGTTACCCACGGAATCTCTCCCCAAATCTAGCTCCAGCCCAGCAGACAGGGAAAGACGACGGTCTCCCGACGCCCTGCCCAATCCTCTAAAGCCTACTCTATCCGTCAGCCTCCTGTCGGTTCGTCCGGACCCAGGGTCGCGCTGTCGCCAACCCCATCCGGATCCCTTACCCTGTTTGATCGGCTATGCGCGAGGATCGGAGGGGCGCAGCGCGGTGGGGCAATGAATTGGGAGGCGGCAAGCGCCGAGCGCATTGGCGGGCGCAACGAACAACAGGACAGGGTCGGTTGTTTCCATTCTCCCGACGGTACCGCCTGCCTCTTGCTGCTGGCCGACGGAATGGGTGGGCATCGCGGTGCTTCGCTGGCCTCCCAGACGCTGCTCGAAACCGCGCGGATAAGTTGGGATTCTTGTGGTGGTGCGCCGAGGGACCCGAAGCGGTTCCTGGAGGCCCTCTGTCAGGAGTCGCACCGTCGGATCAATTTGCAAGGCCGGGAGCGAGGTCTTGACCCGCGCAGCACGGTGGTCGCGCTGATCGCCCACGATGCCGGGGCGTTCTGGGTCCACGTCGGGGATAGCCGCCTCTACCATTTTCGTGGTCAGGAGCTGGTGGCGCGCACCCGGGATCATTCCTTGGTGCAGATCTTGGTGGAGGCCGGTCAGGTCGCCGAAGAGGACATGGCGACCCATCCCGACCAGAACAAATTGTTGCGCAGCGTCGGGGACGAGGCTCCGCCCGAGACGACGCACGGACACGCCGCTTTTCGGGCGGAGGACCGCTTCCTGCTGTGCTCGGACGGTTTCTGGGAGCAGATCGCCCCCGAGGAGATGGCAGGCGTGCTTGCGGCCAGGAACCTGGACGAATCGTTGAGCCATCTGGCGGACCTTGCCGTCCGGCGCGGTGGCCCGAGCAGTGACAACATCGCGGTCGCAGCCGTGAGGGCGCTGGTCGAACGCGGCGGGAGCGTTTCCGGGCGACAGCGGCTATCGGGCTTGTCCTGAAACCGCCAACAGGCGACGCGCCATTGATTCGGCGTCGGGGCGGGTTTTTCTCCATGCGCGTGCGGGTCGCGTTGTAAATGCGGCTATTGGAATTGCCACTACCGGGACTCCGGCGCCGCGGCGCCAGGCCGTTGCAAAGTGGCTTTTACCAATAGCCGGTTTAGTAAAACTGTTGTTATGTGCATAGCTCAACTATCCCGCTATACTCCTTCATCCACCAAAGTCTGCTTCCAGTCCTTCTCCATCACCATCCTGAACCGCATCGGCTCGCCCTGGTCTTCCAGCTCCAACTGACCAATAGAGGCCGCCACATCCGCGTAGCGGGTAAACAACTCGAAGAGCTTTTGCTTGTATTCGGTGTCATCGTTGCCCTTGAGGTGGTCGCCCTTGGTTTCCAGAACCGAGAAACGGAATTTGCCATCTTCAACCCCGTGCACACAGGCCAACAGGTCAGGATAGACGCGATGCCGCTGCCAGCCCTGCAAGCCGTAGGAGCGTTGATTCACCGCAATGCGGTGCCACCAGGACACGCACTGGCTTTCATCCAGATACCAGGCGGTATTCTTTTCCAGATCGTTGAACTCTTTCTGGTACACCTTCTCAAACAGGCTCTTTTCCAGCGGCTCACCGTTCTTGCGGTAGAGCAACGGGTCAACATCCGAGACTTCCAGCTCCAGGGTCTCGGCAATCTTCCAGTTCAGCGCCGGGTCTTTGGATGACACCAGACGCAGGGCGATTTCACCGCTATCTAGCTTTTCGCGGAACAGGCTTTCGGCCATGGCGTTGACCTGTTCGCGCAGGTCCGTCTTCATGGCCTGTACCAGGTCCAGCCGATTGACATACATCTGCACGTCGCTCGCCCCTTTCACTCGAAGTGCGGCCAGGGTTTCCTCCAGCAAACGCATGCCTTGCCAGGGGTTGGGCACCACATCCAGCAACTGGCGCACCAGATAGGGGGCATCCAGCCCTTCTTCCGGCAATGCCTCGACCGCCTCCTGCTCCAGCTCGAAAACCGCCTGCCTGGTCTCTTTGGCCTTGCGGTCCAGGGTGACGCGGGCGACGGTGCGCTCCAGCTTGTCGGCATCCATCGCCGCCTTGTCCGCCGCCAGAAAACGCAGTGACCCCCAGTCCAGCGCGCCCAGCACATCCCGGTCGTAATCCAGCGGGCGGTAGCCCTCGGGTGTGGTGCTGTCCCGATGCAGGACGCGGGGAAGAAAGATGGGCGGCAGGCCAGCGAACTTATCCCGCCGCTTGATCGTCTCCCGACGCATGTTATGAGCCTGCCCCGTACCGGGATCAACGGATTTGACGCTGGAGGCCAGATCGGCCATGCCTTCGTCTTCCAGACCCTTGCGCACGCTGTTGATAGCCTCGGTCACTTCCTGATCGAAAGTAAACACATAGCACTCATCCAGCGCCGCATGTCCGGTGGCGCTGGCGTACGGCTGGCGCAGCACGCGGCCGATCATCTGGGTCAGCGCCGTGGTGGCCGTGGTGCGCGACAGCACCGCCAGTGCATAGGCGAAGGGGCAATCCCAGCCTTCGCGCAGGGCATCCTTGGTGATGATATAGCGCACCGGAGAAGTATCGGAGAGCAGATCTTCATCGGCCAGTTCGTCGTCGCTGGAGGTCTTCAGGCGGACATGCTCTTCCTTGACGCCCAATTGGTCGCGCAGGTACTCGCGGGCATCCTCGGCATGCACAAAACCGGCGTCGCGCTGTTCCTTGCCGGTGCGCTCCACCCGGATCAGCACAATCGGGCGAATATACTGGCCCGACTCCGCCTGCCAGGCTTGCGCCGCTTGCTCCAGTTCCTGCTGCTTGGCGTGGGCCAGGGTCAGGGTGTGCTTCCAGCCTCCCTTGCCCTCGTTGATCACATTGATCGGCAGCTTGACCATCTCCTCGTCCTTGAGATCTGCCCCCGGCACATTCACTAGCACATTGGACTGGTGCTTGTTGTTGGTATTGGGCGTAGCGGACAGCTCCAGTATAAAGCGGGGGTTGAATCCGGCCAGAGTATCGCGGGCGGTGTCGGAATAGGCCTTGTGGCCCTCGTCGATCACCACCACCGGGCGCACCAGCCGCAGCACATTGCCCAGGCTTTGCTTGATGGAAATGGAGCCCGGCACAATGCCTTCGCCGAAGCCCATGTCCGCCAGATCGTTCTGATCCAGGTCGGGCACCTGATCCAGCAGGGCGCGGTTGGCCTCGCTGTCGTCTTCCACCGGGAAGAAAGAGGTAAAGCGCCCGCTGTCGCGGAACAGGCGCAGGGTTTCCTTGGATTTGCGCGCCGCCGAGGGCAGCATCAGCAGCATTACGCACAACTGGCCCTCCACATCCCGCCAGGTAAAAGCATCGCCTTTTTCCAGCAACTTCACCCGCCCACCGGAGGCCCGCTCCAGCATCTGTCGGTAGGGGTGTTCCCGGTTGGCCAGTTGCTTCCAGGTTTGCCGATAAATGGCCTCGGAGGGCACCACCCACAGCACCAGCCCGATCTGGCGTTTGAAGAAATCGGTCTGGATACGCTCCAGCGCCGCCGTGGCCAGCAGCGTCTTGCCGCCGCCGGTGGGCACCTTGAAGCAGATATTGGGGATGGAGAGGTTCAAACCATCGTGGCGCGACAGGTAGGGCGCCACGACCGCGTTGCCACCTTGATACAGATAAGGCAGCAGGCGCTCGGTGTTGAGCTGGTCCCAGGCATCCCGGCAATAATCGCCCAGCGTGGCGGTTTTGCCCTTGCTCTTCTGGAATTCGACAAAATCTTCCGCCTGCTCGCGCTGCTCCGCCAACGCGGTGAGGTAGCGGTCCAGCTTGCTCAGTACCCCCTGCTGGTATTCCTTCAGCTCCATGCTCAATCCCCCAGTATCCGGTGGACGGCATAGGGCAGCTGGCAGAATTCAATGCGCCGGGCGGTAAGTTCCTTCTGGCTCATAAATTTGGCGACCGCGAACACAATGGCGCGCTTACCGCTCGTGTTGCCTTCCTGTACCAATGCCATGCGCTCAGCATTCAGGGCCGCGTCGTTGGAGCGCAGCCATTCCCGCTCCGGCTGGTAAAACAGATGCACCCGGAACAGATCGGTCTCGCCGATAAAACCATCCGGGGCGGGATTGCCCACCTTTTCCAGCGACTGCCCCGTGGCGGTATAAAACACATAACGCGCCAGCGCCTCGAAGCTCGGCAGGCCCTTGCCCGTAAGCAGGCTTTCAATGTCGATGGGCGCGCCCAGGGTGCAGTAGGTAAAGCTGCCGCCCAGCCCAAGCGCGGTTTCCTTGACCTTGCGTTCGCCGGTGACGGTGAGCACCCCGTCCTTGATCTGCTTCTTGATCTTGTCGTGCTCGTGGCCGTGCAGGTTCTCGATGGAGGCGATATGCTCCAGCACCTTGGCCTGCTTTTTCTCGAAGGTGCTCCAGGTGATGCTTTCCCGGTGCAGCTCCTCGCGCTGGGTGCCGGTATAAGGGTAGCCCTTGATCACCCGGCGCACGCGCTCGGCAGTCAGGGTGTCGGCGTAATCTTCGCATTCGACCAGGATAAAGCGCCGGTTCCCGTTGTCTTTTTTGTTGGCTTCGAGGACTGCTTGGGCGGTTGTACCGGAACCAGCGAAGGAGTCAAGAATCACCCCATCCGAACGAACTCCAGAAACATCAACCATGTACCGAACTAGGTCAACAGGCTTGGGATATTTAAAATCTAGGCCCATCTCTTCGAGCTGGTAACTCATCCTTTCAGTAGTTGTAAAGTTTTGAAGAACCGAAAAGATATTTCTTGCCGCCGCCCGTTCCTTTCTATAATAAATCACGCCTTTTTTGCTAAGATAAAAAGAAACTTTATCACCATTTTCTTCCTCGATCTCTCTGCACCCAGAATCAATGAATGCCTTTAATTTTCTTGAATTAGCCCATCCAGAATAAACTCTCAGTGGAGCTGAAAGCTCTCCATCTCTCGCCTTCATAGCAGAGAGATGAACTGGGTATGTAACACCAAAATTCTTCGTGATTTCTCGGGTTATATACCCCTTCTTATTCACCTCCACGAAAAAATCGTCATCTACATCGTCGGCCGGGTTATCAATCAAATCTTGCGAATCAAATGGAAATGCAACTGGAAGCTCAATTTCCGATGGCGGGTTTTTAGGCCCATTTTTCGTTATGGAATTCTCTGCAAAGCCTCTCCAAAGATTACTTTGTTTCCGCGTGTTGTGATCTACCACGCACCCAAGCGACGCTTCATCTATATTTTTTGAATAACATAGGATGGTTTCGTGATTTATTTTTACATCGAATTGATTATCGCTATGCCCATGAGTGTGCCAAATAAAATCGGCCACATGATTGTCATACCCAAATACTTCATCCATTAGGCATTTTAGATTTTGAAGCTCATTTTCATCAATACAGACAAAAATTACTCCTTCCTGCGACAGAAGTTCTTTGAGCAATTGAAGGCGGGGCCATATCATGCACAACCACTTGTCATGGCGCTCCAGGTCCTCCTTGTCCACCGGATTGGCCGACTTCTTCAGCCATTCCTTCATCAACGGTGAGCGCACATTGTCGTTGTAGCACCAGCCCTCGTTGCCGGTGTTGTAGGGCGGGTCGATAAAGATGCAGTCCACCTTGCCGGCGTGGGTGGGCAGCAGCGCCTTGAGCGCTTCCAGGTTGTCACCGTGAATGATCAGGTTGTCGTCCAGCGAGGGCTTCTGGCCCTCGGCGGGCAGAGACTTGCCCGGCACCACCTGTAACTCGCGAAATGGCACTCCGAGGTGGTGCGAATAGACAAACTGCTTACCCTTGAATTCCAGAGTTGGCATTACAAATTCCTGATCCAATCGAAACACGCCTTGAAGGCGGGCATCTGTTGTTCGATTTCAGCCGCGCTCATGGCGCGCAGCCGCTGTTCCTGTTCGATGATGGCGTCTTCGCCCTTATCGTCGGTACCGGTCACCTGCTCGATACAGCCCTGCGCCCAAGCCCACACACGATGGGGCTGAAGTGCCTGTTGGGTCCGTTCGGCAAGAACTTTGCCTTCGTCGGCGGCGGCGAAAAGCGCCCAGGTATCGGCGGCCATGCGCCCGTTGGCTTTGTCGTTCTTCGGCAGGCCGTTGTCGTGTAGCGCGCAGCCGTGTTCGACCTGCAGGCGCGCCAGCGCGGATTTTACCTTGTCCAGGTCCTCCCCCTCCCGCGGCAACAGCCCACCGGATCGGGCATGGGTATAGCCAAAATCCAGATCGACCACGGCACAGGCCGGAATGCCCATGGCGGCCATGACCGGCAACGCCTTGGGGATGTTGCCGCAGCCGCCGACGGACACAAAGGCAGTATGGTCAATGTCCGGGGTGACGCCGTAAAGCCGCTCGTAGACCAGCGGCAGCAGGCGTCCGTCCGTCTTGCCCTCGCATATCACCACGCGCCTGGCAAAATAGATCTCGGCCAGGTTGTCCAGATCGAACAGGGTGCGCGACTGGCTTTCGGCGTTGCTCAGCGCCTCCTCCACCGCATGGCGCAGGGGTTTCTGGGTGGTCGCGCCTGTTTCTGCGGTTTTGCCGACGATCACAGTGTCGGCGGCGTTGTCCCGGCTGAGCATAAGCGGGGAGTGGGTGGAGAAGACAATCTGAAACCCGGCCTCGGTGAGATGGGCCAGCGCCTGCCGCAAGCGCCGCACCCCCTGGGGATGCAGATACAACTCCGGCTCGTCGATCAACAGCAGACGGCGCGCCGCGCGGTTGTCGTCCTCTTTGCGAGTCTCCGCGAGATAGCGAATCAGCGCCATCTGAATGGCTCGCTGTGCCCCCGTGCCCATCTGGTCAAAACGCCGCCGGTCGCCGGTGGTCTTGTCAGTGACATGCAGATCCCCGGCCTTGAAGAACTCCTTGACGTCGACCACCTGCAAATCCAGGTCAAGCGCCAGACCCGGGAAGAAATGGGCAAGCGCACCGGTGGCAGCGGTGTCGAACTGTCGCAAATGATCGGAGCGATTGTCGCCATCGGCGGTCAGTACATTGCGAATAGTCTCCAGCGCCGTGCTCAACTCGGCGTGGGCCGCCAACAGCGGGCCCATGATTTCATCCAACAGGCCCTTGATGGTGGTTCCGGCCTTGGCCTTGCCCAGGTCCTCGCCCAGATCGTGCATGGCCTGCACCACAAGCGGCTCGGGCAGCAAGGCCGACACGGCCTGTGGCAGCCCCGTGGGGTAATCGCGCCAATACTCCGGCAGCTCGTCACCAGGGCACTGGTCGATATCCCACACTTCGGGCTTGACAGCGTTCTTTCCCGCGCCGTTGGCAGTCACTCGAATCCACAACCTGCCATTTCGGCAATAGGGCGCAATGGCCCTGCGGTGCCTCTGCTCAGGAATACGCTCCAGGATCGTCTCGCTGATGCCATCTATGGAGGCGGCTATCTCAATAGGTGCAGTTGGATCGGTAAAGTCAGCCGTAGTCAGTGCTTTCGGCTTCAGCATCCATTCGATTGCTTGAAGTATCGTGGATTTCCCGGTGTTGTTCTGACCGACTAGCGGCGTGTATCCCTCCACCGGTAGTGACACATCACGGCAGGCTCGAAAGTTTCTTATGACAAGGTGGCTAAGTCGGTGCATTCAGAGCCTCTCATTAATTCTTGGATATAAGCAAAGAGGCAGGGTGAATCATTGCGTATAACGCCTGCCATAACCGGAGGCAAAAAGTTGCATAGCGAGGCACGAGCGGCGCAGCTTTTTGACGTCCGCGTTTATGGCTTCGTTAGCTTTGTATTTGCGATATTCCATGCACAAGATGCCGTCTGATATTGCCTTTTGCTGATATTACTCGCTGAACATCGAAAAATACCTTTCCGCCTTGTTCTGCTTGAGCGTAATGCATTGACCAAGTTAGTAGCTGTTTCTGCACCGTAGAAACATCATCAAGAACTTTAAATGATATTGTTCTATCAAGCGTATCGTCATAAAGTCTACCAAACCCAGATAAGATATTGTATCGAGTAACATTGCCTGATATACGGACAACATCAGAGTCGGTATGTAGAGAAACACTCGCCAAAGTGTCATTGTTAAGCTGAATGATTTCGCCTGCTCGCGCTCGCTTTATTGAAACCACCATTTCCCTATTTTGCCGAATAGGGCGATGTGCTTGTTCTAAAGGTGATTCCAAGGCTTCTTCTATCTCTCCAATAAATGGTTCAATGCGCTCTTCTAACTTGCGGACATGAGGGGTTTGAGGTTCATACGCTAAGTCGAGTGTTTTTGACCAAGTCCATTTCATCAAGTCATAGAACGCAGCCGCTGCAATGCTTGCCCCTATTGCGTCTTTATTTGTAATTACGAAAGTTATCAGCTCCTCAAAGCTGCCACGACGCGGCGGAGAAATCAGCAGACGCCCACCCTCGAGGCGATTACCTTTTTTTCTGATTTCGCCATCATTGAGTAAGGCATGACCAGTTATTGCTAAAGCCCTTGAAAAACCCTGTAATGATACGGATGCATCATACATGTCAAGGACACCGTGCTCTGCGTCTCCGTAGTGATAACTTATTTTTATTGGTATTGATGTCATGACAATTCTTCGTTCATTGCAAAGCTAACAGTGTATTAGACAGAATCTTGGATATCACTGATAGATGGATTCTGTATAGCACGACCCAGCTTCCGTGTCGCGGAGTCCGGATTGGTCCGTAAACATCCCTTGAGCGACCGCCACCGCACCGGACGTGGCCAGGGGCGAGCAGAGTTCGTGTGACTGTTCCACGTGCATCGGGCGTTAGCAATGAGGTGGGTTGGAGACTCTCGGTCGCGTTTCGTTACCGGCGGATTCGGGCCGACAACCGACTCCCGACGTGCACCGGACTTGAGTCGCTCACCTCGGAAAATCTGCGCCGCATCGCCACGACGGGTACAATGGAGGGCTTTTCCCGATCGAGTCCGACCGATGTCCTCCAGGGCTGTGTAGCCACGGCCCCCAAGGGGTGGACCATTTATGACCGAAATGGTCGAAGGGCTCTGGAAGTGGAAGGAAAAAAAAGCCACTACGGCACCTCCACTGACAGCCCCAACCATCGGGATCCCTTTACCGGCGACATCCGCCCCACCAGCATCAATGACATTGCATTGGGCGCCAAAGTGGCCGATGCCCTGGCCCATATCGATTTTGTCATTGATACTGGTGGGGCGGATGTCGCCGGGAGAGGGATCCCGATGGTTGGGGCTGGCAGTGGAGGTGCCGTAGTGGGTTTTTTTCCCTTC
>JAWOAO010000147.1:0-2984 GCA_046498485.1 Marinobacter sp.
CCAGGTGTTCCTTTACCTTGTCAAAGCCGGCCTGATTGATCAGAGGACCAATATCGATGCCTTCTTTCATGCCGTCGCCGACGGTCATGCGGTTGACCCGTTCGGCCAGTTTCTGGCCAAAAGACTCGGCTACTTTTTCATGAATGAAAATCCGGTTGGCGCACACGCAAGTCTGGCCGCCGCCCCGGAACTTGTTGGCAATCAGGTTATCGGCAGCGACATCCAGGTCGGCGTCGTCAAACACGATAAACGGCGCGTTGCCACCCAGCTCCAGCGCCAGCTTTTTGACCTGATCGGCGGTGTCCAGAATCAGTCGGCGACCGACTTCGGTGGAGCCGGTAAAGCTGAGCATAGGTACATCTTTGTGTTCGCACAGCACCTTGCCGATCATGCTGGCCTTGCCCATCACCAGGTTGACCATGCCATCGGGCAGATCCAGCTTATCCATCAGGGCAAACAGCGCGACCATGGTCAGTGGCGTTTCGCTGGCAGGTTTGATCACCGAGGGGCAGCCAGCGGCGAGCGCGGCCGACAGCTTCTTGGCAATCATCCCGATCGGGAAGTTCCAGGGCACAATCAGACCCACTACGCCCACCGGGCGATAATGAACCGTCCAGCTGCAATCCTTGGGCTTCTCGGTCAGGGTATGGGCGTCCAGCGCATTGATGTGTCTGGCGCAGTAGTCGAAGAAACCGGCGGCGTACTCGACTTCGCCTTCGGCTTCTTTGAGGGGTTTGCCATGCTCCAGGCACAGAATCCGGCCGATCTCTTCCCGGTTTTCTCTCAGACCATCGCGGATGCCTTCAAGCCACTTGCGGCGAGTTTCGACAGGCCATGGACTGGTCAGTCGGAGCGCGGACTTGCCTGCTTCAACCGCTGCCAGCACTTCGTCCTCCGGCATAGAGGCCACCTCGGCGATCTTTTCTCGGGTGGCCGGGTTGAATACATCAAACGTTGTACCGCCAGTGTTGTCGATCCAACGCCCGCCAATATAGCCCGTGAGGTTGTCCAGCAATGGTGACTCGATCATCTCGGCTCCTCTTCTGTGCCTGCTGAAACGCCCTCGTGCAGGACGCTTGTGTTAGTCGTTAACGTCTTTCATAGTGGATCCTGAGTGCCCGCCTGTAAAGTCAGCGGCGATTTTTTGACCCTTAATTTTCAATGCCTATACTCGGGAGAACTATTCCGAGGCCCCCAAGGAGGCGGTTTGATGAAAGCATTTTTCCATCCCACGCAGGATCTGCATATTCCCAAAACGTATTTCACCCGGGGCCAGATGCGCCAACCCCAGGAGCTGCCAGACCGCACCAGTCAGATGCTGGAGGGCCTGAAAGCGATGGGAATCCCGGTGCTGGAGCCGGCCGATCAGGGCGCGGCGGCAATTGCCCGGGTACACGATCTGGGCTACCTGCGGTTCCTGGAGTCGGCCCACCGGCGCTGGATGGAGATGGAGGACTGGGGCGATGAGGTAATGTCCAATATCTTCGTGCGTTCACCCAACGCCATGCGCGGCATCCTGGCCGAGGCCGCCTGTTATCTGGCCGATGGCAGCTGTCCGATTGGCGAAAACACCTGGAAAGCCGCCTACTGGTCTGCCCAGTCCGCCCTCGCTGCGGCCGACGCTCTGATCGCCGGCGACCGCACCGCCTATGCCGTATGTCGCCCGCCCGGGCACCACGCCCGCAAAGATGCGGCCGGTGGTTTCTGCTACCTGAACAATGCCGCCATAGCGGCCGAGCACCTGAAGAGCCGGTTCCCCCGCACGGTCATTTTTGATACCGACATGCACCACGGCCAGGGCATTCAGGACATTTTTTACGAGCGCAGCGATGTCTTGTACATCTCCATTCACGGCGACCCCACCAACTTTTATCCGGTGGTCAGCGGCTTTGAAAACGAACGGGGCGAAGGTGAAGGCCACGGCTACAACATCAACCTGCCGATGCCCCACGGTTCCAGTGAAGACGACTTCTTTGCCAAGGTAGAAGAGGCGCTGGCCGCCATCCGGCTGTATCAGCCGGATGTGCTGATCCTTCCGCTCGGCTTTGATATTTACAAGGACGACCCGCAGGCCAAGGTATCGGTGTCATCGGAAGGCTTTTGCCGGCTCAGCACCCACATTCGTAAACTGGGGCTGCCCACGCTGGTGGTGCAGGAAGGCGGGTACGATCTGGACACCCTGAGCGAGAATGTGCAGCAGTTCTTCAAAGGGCTTGCAGGCTGAAGCAGGCGCCCGGGGGTACTCACTTTGGCGTGGCTATCCCCTTCGGCCCGCAGACGACTGACGTAGGGTAGCGCAACACGCGGAAAAACCTTAGTGTACCCTCTCGCCCGAATGGCTCAGAATCCGTTATTGCCTAAATCCTCAGGAGCTCCACCACCGATGCCCGAACCCACCATGAATGCCCTGGTTTCCCCTGAGGGCAGCCTCGAGATTCTCTCCAACCACGAGGTCAACCGTCTCAAGGACAAGAGCGAAGGTGGCTTGTACCGTTTATTCCGCCAGTGTGCTCTGGCGGTTCTCAACACCGGCGTTGAGACCGACGACTGCCAGCAGTTGATGGCTGCACACGCCGACTTTGATGTGCGCCTGGTGCCTCAGCCACGGGGCCTGAAGCTGGAGCTGATCAACGCGCCCGGCCATGCATTTGTTGACGGTGAAATGCTCCGGGCCATCCGCGAGCACCTGTTTTCAGTGCTGCGCGATATTGTTTACAGCCACTCCATCTCCACTACCGTCGCCGGCTTTCGCCAAGACCACCCCGAAGACATTACCAACCTGGTGTTCCACATCCTGCGCAACGCCCGGGTACTGGAAGCGGGGCGTCAGCCTGACATTGTGGTGTGCTGGGGCGGCCACTCCATCGCCAGAGTGAGAAGTTCGTCATCATATACTTCTTTCTTTTTATCGGCCAGCTCTTTGAATGAGACAAAAAGCTCTTCCATATTAATTTTCTGAGTATCAATACCCATATCATTCAGAC
>JAWOAO010000154.1:0-5884 GCA_046498485.1 Marinobacter sp.
TCGATGTGAAGGATGCGGGCCGCCTCGGGCTTGATGACGGGCAGGGCGCCGGGCAGGCTAGGAGCCTGGGCTTCCGCCCAAAAATTAACGGATTGCGCGCTGAGGCCGTGGGCCAGGGTAGCTATACTTCAAACGGGAAAAACTTTCAGGTGGGGGAGTTTTCCACCGATGGTGTTGATGCCCCTAAAACACTGGTGCTTAAATTACTGAAAGGTACCAATTTATCGCCCAACCTGCCTACCTGGGATCTGATGATGAAAAACATCTACAACCTCGACGCCTACCAGCTGACCTCAGAAGATTTCATCCTGAATATTGTGTACCAAAACGATTCAACAGGTACATATCTGAACTATTTACCCGCCCAAAGAGTTTTCCAACGCCCTGGAAAAGCTCCAGAAAGAAGCCCCGCCCATGCCCTTTGAGGTGATTCTGGAGCAGGTAGAGCAGGAGCTGGGCAAACCGGTTGGTGAGCTGTACCAATACCTTCAGGAAACCCCCTACGCCTCCGCTTCCATTGGCCAGGTGCACCGGGCGCGATTGCACGACGGCACCGATGTCATCGTCAAGGTTCAATACCCGGGCGTTGACGAATCCTGCGATTCAGACCTCAAACAGTTACGCCTGGCCCTGAAACTCGGCGGCCTGCTGAAGATGCCCAAGGAAACCGTCGACCAGCTGTTCGGCGAAATCCGCGTGCGCCTGAAGGAAGAGCTGGACTACGAAAACGAAGCCCGCAATCTCAAACTGTTCCAGGAATTTCATAAAGACCAGCCCTGGGTGATTATCCCCGAGGTGGTCGACAGCCACTCCACCCGCCGGGTACTGACCCTGGAACTGGTCGAGGGCGATCACGTCAGCAAGGTCACACCCGAACGCTACAGCCAGGAAACCCTCAATCTGATCGGCCACCGCATTTTCACCATCATGGCCGACCAGCTGTTCCGGTTCCAGTGCATCCACGGCGACCCCCACGCCGGCAACTTTGCCTACCGGCCCGATGGCACCATCGTCATGTACGATTTTGGCTGCGTGAAAAAACTGAAACCGGAGATTGTCGAGTCGTATCGGAAGGCCTTGTTAGCCGCCCTGGACGAGGACTATTCAGCCCTGGACCGCCATCTGATCGATCTGGGCGCACGGGTAGACGACCAGCCGGCAGTGGACGAAGCCTACTACGCCATGTGGCGGGATATCCTGATCATTCCGTTCATGAATGACGAGCCCTATGACTTTGCCGAGGCCGACATCCACAAGCACGTTGCCGCCAAAACCAGTACGGTGTTCAAGTACCTGGCTTACTTCAAGCCACCAGTAGAAAGCATCTTTGTTGACCGGATGATTGCAGGACATTACTGGATGCTGAAACGCCTGGGTGTGCAGGCGGCCTTCCGGAGCGAGCTGCAAAAGTATCTGGAGGAAACATCGGGCAGTCATGCCCTGTCCGACGTTTCAGCCTGACGCAAATCAGGGCGTCTGCTTTAACAGATCCCGGATTTCCATCAATAGTTGCTCCTGGGCCGAGGGCGCAGGGGGTGTGGCCGGTGTCTCGGCCTCTTTCTTGCGCATGCTGTTCAGTGCTCTTACCGCCATGAACACCGCAAAGGCCACAATCACGAAATCGAGAACCGCCTGCAGAAAGACGCCGTAACGGACAGCGACGGCTTCAACCCCCTCTTCTGCGGCCTTGAGCGTGATCACCAGATTCGAGAAATCGACGCCGCCAATCAACAATCCGATCGGCGGCATCAGTACATCCGCCACGAATGACGATACGATTTTGCCAAAAGCCACGCCGATGATGATGCCCACGGCCATGTCGACAACGTTGCCCTTGACCGCAAACGCCTTGAATTCCTTCAGCATATTCATGCACGCATCTCCTTGAATGCCTGACTTTATTAGCCCTACATACAACGAAGGCGCGCCATCAATGACGTACCTTGAGTGTAGCTTATGAATACGAAAGAGAATTCAAGACGCTGAGTTGCTGGGGGCTTAATTCTACTTCGAGCTTGGGGAGTAAGCGCCGTTGTGAGGAAGGCTTTCCAAAACACGCTCCTTCGGCCCCCCTTCGCGGCCCTGCCTGCAATCATAGATTGCAGTCGTTCGGCTGTCGCATAAAGCTTCGCTTCATGAGCACTCGGCCTCACCCATGTGGCGCTTGGGCTCCGCCATCCCTGGCTCCGCACAGTTTTGGAAAGCCTTCCTCACAAAAGCGCCCCAGGGTTAAGTGCTAGCCCAGGGTTTTAATCCATTCAGCTACGCCTTCTCCGGCGCCTTTCCGGATGACTCTGGCCCGGGACACCGAGGCCGGCTCGCCCGGATCGATCACGGTGATGGGCACGTCGATATCGACTTCGTAAACCAGGCCGGCGGCCGGGTAGACCTGTAATGACGTGCCAACGATCAGCAGGCGATCAGCGGTGCGCACCACGTCCGCCGCTGCGTCCAGCATCGGCACTTCTTCGCCGAACCAGACGATATGAGGGCGTAGCTGGGTGCCGCGGTCGCAGGTGTCACCGGGGTTGATGTCACGGTAGCCAATGTCGTAAACCAGGTCAGGATAGGCGGAACTGCGGGCTTTGGTGAGTTCGCCGTGCAGGTGCAGCACCTTGCTGGAGCCGCCACGCTCGTGCAGGTCATCGACATTCTGGGTTACCACGGTCACCCGGTAGCGGTGCTCCAGTTTGGCCAGCAGGCGGTGCGCCTGATTGGGCAGCACCGACTGAAGTTGCCGGCGGCGTTCGTTATAGAAGCGCAGCACCAGCTCCCGGTTGCGCTCGAACGCCTCTGGCGTGGCGACATCGTAGACACTGTGCTGCTCCCACAGGCCGCCGCTGTCGCGGAAGGTGGAGAGACCGCTTTCGGCGCTGATGCCAGCGCCGGTGAGTACCACGATATGTTCTTGCACTCGCTGAAAACCTCGCTTCCAACGAACCGGGATCAGTCGAAGATTTTACCCGGGTTCATGATGCCGTTGGGATCGAAGACCTGCTTGATACCGCGCAGATAGGCAATTTCCGCCTCACTGCGGGTGTACTGCAGGTACGGTTTTTTGGTCATGCCCACGCCGTGTTCGGCGGAGACGCTGCCCTGGTAACGCTCGACAATCTCGAACACCCACTTGTTCACCCGCTGGCACTTCTCGAAGAACTCTTCGTTGGCCATGTCTTCCGGCTTGAGGATGTTCAGGTGCAGGTTGCCGTCACCGATGTGGCCAAACCAGATGATCTCGAAATCAGGATAGTGCTCCGTCACCACACTGTCGATTTCCTGCAGGAAACCCGGCACCTTGGAAACCACCACAGACAAATCGTTCTTGTAAGGCGTTCTGGGCGCGATCGATTCGGAAATCCGCTCCCGCAGCTGCCACAGATTCTTGGCCTGGGTTTCGCTCTGGCTGATGACACCATCGAGCACCCAACCCTTCTCGACACATTCTTCGAACAGGGCCAGGGCATCGCCCATCGCCTGATCAGACACCGCTTCGAATTCCAGCAGTGCGTAATACGGCGCTTCGGTCTCGAACGGTGCTTGCACCTGGCCGTGGGCCAGTACATGCCCCATGGCCTGATGGGAGAAGAATTCGTAGGCGGTCAGGTCCAGCTTCTTCTGGAACGACTGCAGCACGTCCATGGTGTTGGTCAGGTCGTTCAGACCCAGCACCAGCACCGTCAGGTCGTCGGGTGTGCGGGTGAGCTTCATGGTGGCCTCAGTGATGAAGCCCAGCGTGCCCTCGGCGCCGATAAACAGATGGCGCAGGTCGTAACCGGTGTTGTTCTTGGCCAGGTCTTTGTTCAGATCCAGAATATCGCCCTTGCCCGTCACCACTTTCAGGCCGGCCACCCAATCCCGGCTCATGCCCCAGCGAATCACCTTGATGCCACCGGCGTTGGTGGACAGGTTGCCACCCAGCTGGCTGGAACCGGCCGAGGCGAAATCCACCGGATAATACAGGTTGTTGTCCTCGGCAAACGTCTGCAACTGCTCGGTAACCACACCCGCCTGGCAGCGCACGGTGCGGTCACTGGCGCTGAACTCGAGGATCTGATTCATGTTGTCAAAGGCCACCACCACCTCACCATTGGCAGCAACGGCGCCGGCGCTCAGCCCGGTTCGGCCACCAGACGGCACCAACGCCACCTGGTGCTCATTGGCAAACTTCACCAACGCCTGCACCTGCGCGGTAGTCTTGGGCAGTGCAATGGCCAGAGGCTTGGGCGGGTAGATTTTGGTCCAGTCCTTACCGTAAGTGTCCAGGTCGGCCGGATCGGTCAGCACTTTACCCGGTGCATCACCGGTCGCCATCAGCTCTTTGAGGGCAGCAATGATCTGTTCGGTATTCATGGATGCATCAGTCTCGTCAGGTTAGGGTCGGGCCGGCGATGAACGGATTCACAGAGTATTGATTCAGGCAGACCGGCGCGCTGTGAAAATCTCGGTTTATGGTATCATACCGCCCCTGTTCTGTGAGCCAGGCTGACGATCCCTGTTCACGGGTCATTTCACATGACGAAAGGTTCGGAAACAAAGCCCATGTCAAATACCTCTCTCGAAAAGAGCAAAATCCGGATCCTGCTGCTGGAAGGCGTGCATCAATCGGCCATTGATACCCTTAACGCTGCGGGTTACACCAACATCGAGTATCTGAGCCATTCACTGGGCGAAGAAGAGCTGATCGAGAAGGTTGCCGATGCGCACTTCGTTGGTATCCGCTCGCGCACCCAGTTGACAGAGAGGGTATTTGAAGCTGCCAGGAAGCTGGTAGCCGTAGGCTGTTTCTGTATCGGCACCAACCAGGTGGACCTGCAGGCGGCGACCCGTCGCGGTGTTGCCGTGTTTAACGCACCTTTTTCCAATACCCGCTCGGTAGCCGAGCTGGTGCTGGCCCAGGCCATTCTGCTGCTGCGCGGTGTACCCGAGAAAAACGCCAAGGCGCATCGCGGCGAATGGCTGAAGTCGGCCAAGAACAGCTATGAGATCCGCGGCAAGAAGCTGGGCATCATCGGTTATGGCAACATCGGCACCCAGTTCAGCGTACTGGCCGAAGGCCTGGGCATGGACGTTTACTTCTACGATGTGGTGTCCAAGCTGTCGATCGGCAACGCCACCCAGGTAGGCACCCTGCAGGAACTGCTGAACATTTCGGATGTGGTGTCGCTGCATGTGCCAGAAACGCCGGCCACCCGATACATGTTCAAGGCCGAGCAGTTCGCTCAGATGAAGCCTGGCTCGATCCTGATGAACGCCTCCCGCGGCACCGTGGTCGACATTGATGCGCTCGCCGGTGCCCTGCGTTCTGGCAAACTGCTGGGCGCTGCCATTGACGTATTCCCGGTCGAGCCCAAGTCCAACGACGAAGAGTTCGTGTCCCCCCTGCGTGAGTTCGATAACGTGATCCTGACCCCGCACGTGGGCGGCTCCACCATCGAAGCACAGGAAAACATCGGTCGTGAAGTGGCGGAAAAGCTGGCCATGTACAGCGATAACGGTACCTCGGTATCGTCTGTCAACTTCCCGGAAGTGGCGCTGCCGTCGCATCCGAATCAGCACCGCTTGCTGCACATTCACGAGAACGTGCCAGGCGTGATGTCCGAGATCAACCAGGTGTTCTCCGAAAACGGCATCAACATTTGTGGTCAATACCTGCAAACCAGGGAGGATATCGGCTACGTGGTGATTGACGTCGACAAGGCTTACGGCGAACTGGCGCTGGAGAAGTTGCTTCAGGTAAAAGGCACCATCCGTTGTCGGGTGCTGTTCTGATTCAGGCCGCTTGAGGAATAATGACAGCCGGGGCCGGCCAACAGGCTCCGGCTTTTTTTAGCGTTCGGACCTTGAGATGTCGTCAGGTGCAACCATGGTAGAAGTGTAAGCTTTT
>JAWOAO010000159.1:0-3197 GCA_046498485.1 Marinobacter sp.
CCAGGTGTTCAGTTCCCGCTCCAGATCCTGACGTTCTTTCCAGGAGCCGATCTGCTCACGCTGCAGCACCTTGATGTAGTGAGCCAGGCGGTTCACGATCATCATGTACGGCAACTGGGTGCCCAATTTGTAGTTGGTTTCCGCTTGTTTGCCTTCCTTGGTGTTCGGAAATTGCTTGGGCTTCTGCACCGAGTTGGCGGAGAAGAAGGCGGCGTTGTCGCTGCCCTTGCGCATGGTCAGGGCGATGAAGCCTTCTTCGGCCAGTTCGTATTCACGACGGTCGGTAATCAGCACTTCGGTCGGAATCTTGGCTTCCACCTGGCCGAACGATTCGAAGGTGTGCACCGGCAGATCATCCACCGCACCACCGCTCTGGGGCCCGATGATGTTCGGGCACCAGCGATACCTGGCGAAGCTGTCGGTCAAACGGGTGGCCAGCAGATAGGCGGTGTTGCCCCACAGATAATGCTCGTGGTCGCCGGAGACTTCTTCTTTATAGTTGAAGCTGCGCACCGGATTGTCGGTGGGGTCGTACGGTACCCGCAGCAGGAAGCGCGGTGCCGCCAGGCCCAGGTAGCGGGCGTCTTCCGATTCGCGC
Organism: Marinobacter sp.; assembly: GCA_046498485.1. Taxonomy (GTDB): domain Bacteria; phylum Pseudomonadota; class Gammaproteobacteria; order Pseudomonadales; family Oleiphilaceae; genus Marinobacter. The sequence goes on from JAWOAO010000159.1 coordinate 599, forward strand.
AAGGCGCGCCACTTGGCGTATTTCGGGCCTTCGAAAACCGCACTCAGCTCTTTGATGGCGGGCAGTTCCTGGTAGCTGTCGACGCCGAAGAACGAAGGCGCCACCGACGACAGGAAAGGCGCGTGGGACATGGCGCCGACCGAGGACACATACTGCAGCAGCTTGATGTCGGGCGTGGACGGACCGAACGCGTAATTACCCACGATAGCGCCCACAGGTTCACCCCCGAACTGGCCGTATTCCGCCGCGTAGATGTGCTTGTAGAAACCGGTCTGGGTAACGTCCGGCGCAAATTCAAAATCTTCCAGCAGTTCCTGCCTGGTGGCGTGCAGGATATCGACCTTGATGTTCTCGCGGAAATCGGTGCGATCGACCATCAGCTTCAGGCCGCGCCAGGAAGATTCGAGTTCCTGCAGCTTGGCGGCGTGCAGGATTTCATCCATCTGGGCGCTGATCTTGCGATCGAGCTCGACCACCATCTGGTCCACCAGAGCCTTGTTGACCGGCTGGCCTTTTTCATCACTCTTCAGCAGGTTGGCAATAAACGTCGCCACCCCTTTGCGGGCCACATCGTAGCCTTCGTCGGCGGGCACCATGCGGCTGTTGGCCATAACCTGGTCGAGCAGGGAGCCGTCAGCTCCCGATTGAAAGCCTTCTGCTTCGGATCCGGAGGCAGCAGATTGCTGCACAGCAGTATCAGACATACCACATCCCTTCAGTACGTGATTGATCGTCGGTGTTGATTACCGTATCGGACGGTGACGCTGGTTACTTGCCGCTTTCCGTGGCCAGATCAAGTTCAGCCAGCAGCTTTTCCCGGGCGCCTTCGTTATCCAGCAGTTCCTGCATCTTGCTGCGGAAAGCCGGAACGTTACCCAGCGGGCCTTTGAGCGCAACCAGCGCTTCGCGCAGCTCAATCAGCCTTTTCAGCTCGGGTACCTGGCGGGCAATGCTGTCGGGAGAAAAGTCATCCAGGCTCTGGAATTCCAGATTGACCGGCAGGTCATCGGCGTTGTCTTCCAGCTTGTTGGCAACAGTGGTGGCAAGCGTCAGGCCGGCTTCCTTCATAACAGAACGGAGGTTGTTCTTGTCGACGGAAATGGCTTTACGATCTTCGATGGGGGTTTCTTCAGCATGGCCCTTGAAATCGCCAACCACAAACATCTTCAGCGGCAGTTCGGTTTCAGCCTGCTGATCTCCGGTGGCGGGAACATACTTGATATTGATGCGCTCTTTCGGCGCGACGGAACCGTCTTTGGCAGACATGGCGTGCTCCCTGTGCAAGTCATTTGCAATGTAATTCGTCCCTTGGTGCCTGCCTTCCTGGCAGACAACGCGCCGAACTGTACACAGGAGACCCGGCATTCTCAAGCAGACACTGGCCAGAAATGACCCAAAGTGTGCGGTCGGGCAAACTTTTGCCAAATTGCCCCGATGCTCGCCCCAAAGCCCTTTCAGTCGATGACGGCTGACGCTGCCGCCGCTATACTCGCAACAAGCAACCATCAATACCACGGAGCCAAACCATGAGTGAGCTGAAAACCAGATTCGATGAAGCGGTGAATTACATCCAGAGTGCCGAGGGCGACTTCAAACCCTCTAACGAGATGAAACTGGAGTTCTATGCCCTGTACAAGCAGGCAACCGAGGGCGATGTTTCCGGTAAGCGCCCGGGCATGATGGACTTTGTTGGCCGCGCCAAGTACGACGCCTGGGAAAAACTCAAAGGCACCTCCCGTGACGACGCCATGCAGACCTACATCGACAAGCTCGAATCACTGAAGTAACACCCGCGAACCGCCCGCCAGTCTCCCCACCGGCGGGTAACTGAAAGCTCCCACCAGGCTCCGCCTGTTTATTTTTGCGCCAGTCAAACGTTTGTCATATGATGCGCGCAACATAACAACAACAAGCTTTCAGAAGAGTACACACCATGAATATTACCGAGGCGCTCGAGCAATCACGGCCTGGTATTGCCAACGATGTAAAAACCGCGATCCGCAAACGACAGCTGAACCAGCGCGCAGAGCAGACCTACCTGCACTGGATCAGTCGTTTCGTGCTGTTCCATGACATCAAAGATCCCGACAACCTGGCAGAAGAAGCTCAAAAGCTGTTTCTTGACTACCTGAGCGAGAAAATCCGGGTGTCCAGAGCCAGGCTCAATCAGGCCACCCTGGCGCTGTCCTTTTTTTATGAGGAGGTGCTCGGCATCCCGGCTACCCAAAACACCGCTGCGGTTTAGGCCATTGAAGGGTGTGAGCTGAGACGCCCTGCCCTATCACCGCTCGGTCATCTTGACGTTGAGGCTGTCGTAGGTGCGGTTTTCCGGAGGCCGGATCGAATAGTGATTACTATGGCTCTGGCCGGGCACCATCTTCGGGTTGCTGAACCGGAATTCTACCGGAATCTCGGAGCGTCCCAGGTCGGTGCGACTGTCCCGGGGCTGCAGCGCCAGCGGATCCAGATAAACATCATCATCGCGGGCGGACTGTACCGGTACGCCGGCAGCAGGAGCCTCAAGCCCCCCCTCGATGACGGTATTGGCGAGCGCTTCTTCTTCGATCGAGCGGAACCGGATGGTGTCGATGGTTGAGCG
>JAWOAO010000155.1:0-2848 GCA_046498485.1 Marinobacter sp.
ATGGCGGGTTCCTGTAGCTCACTTTTAATCACCGTGGTGCCCCCGGAGGCAGGATTTAGCCGGCGAGTTTCCTTGAATCGACGTATGTGAACCCTGAGCACTTCATCTCCCAAGATGCTCACTAGATTGCTACGGACGATCACCCGAAAGTTTGTCCTCATTAATTCATCACGTAACGCATCCACCTCCCGACGGGAGGGCGTTGCCTCACCTTTTCTGAGCCTGGCTTCTGCCAAGCGACGCGCCCCAGCAGAATCCACATGATGCAGGGATTCGACCACCTGCACACCGGCCAGAATATTGGCAAGTCGGTAGAAGGCCTCCCGCTCCGGCACTGGCTTGGGCGCTGGCGCTTCCGGCGTATTGTCAACCCACGGCAGCCATGACCAGGCGCTGTTTGAAGGTTCCTGCGGTGGCTCTTCGTCTGTGGCTGAGGCGTCTATTTCCGGGGCCTCACCCCACAAGTGTTCATAAGATGAGTTCCGGTATTCCCCGAAAGGCCCATTCTTGAGCCAAGCTTCCAGTTCGTCGTCTTCCAGCAAGCTCGCAGCCACCGACCCGGTTATAACCAGGGTCAAACCGATACCCATTACAAGCCATCCTACCGGGGAGCTCAGCCCCAAGATGGCACCCGTGCCACCCGCTTTGGCAATGCCCATCAGAGAGATACTGGCCCAGCCAGTCATCAGGGCACCCGCGCTGGCACCGCCCATTGCCACGGCCGAGGCTGTTTGACCCGTTCTCAGGTAGTGAATGGAATCCGCAGCACGGATCCCTGCGTCCAGGAAAGCCAATAATGAAACTGACGCCATTCGGAGTGTTATCGCTCGCGGTAATCGGCTTCCCAGAGCTTGGGAGATCCGACCTGCCGCCACTGCTTTCTCAACGTCGAAAACCACCCGATTCATCTGACGCGCTATGGCTGAGCTGTTCATCAGCCTTTTCGACAGTTGCTCGGTAACGGCAATTGACGCCATTATCAGATCTCCTCCAGCGGACGCAAAACCTGCTACTGTCCTTGTAGCGCCCCTAGTCCGCGAAAGTTCTGAAAATCGTGACCACTCACTATTTATATTCCAAAGCTCAAACCCCAACACCACATAAGGCAACCCAAGCCGATCAAGTGCTTTGCCCAGGCTGCGCTTTCGACTCACCTGTTCCCGCACCTCTCGGTAGTTCTTCACAAGTTCGGAGTTGGCTGGGGCCATAAAGGCATAGAATCGGCCAGACTCTTCAACACCCACTCCGCCCGGTACCCGATTCGGATTAGTACTCCCGACAATGCGACCCTCGCCGTCCTGGATTTCCCCAAGAAAACGACCACTGTGATTGTTGCGATTGAAGTAATCACGCTCCGCTTCCGTCAGCCCATTTCGCAGGCCTAATTCGGGATCTTCGACGCCTAGCAGGACCATATTCATTCCCTGCGATCCCTGAGGCAGAAATTGCAGCTCACCCAGCAAAGTGGGGTTCATGGCTTTGAGGGCTCGGACCATGGGGCCATGGATGTCCAGATCAATGCGCATCAGCTCACCGTGAACGCGCTGCAGCGCTTTATTGAACTGCTCCATCAACTGGCCACTGATGCCATCCAGGGCCTTGGTGGTCATCCGCAGAAATCCGAGGATATTGAAAGCCCCTTGCTCAGTCAGGGACACCATTGTGGCGACTTCCAGGGTTTGCAGGTCTTCCTGTGCCGGCAACTGGTCTTCCATGTCCAGCTGTGCAAAGGCTGCCGGCCTGAATCGGCCATCGCCCGGGTTGGGCTGCGACTCAGGTAACTCATACGGTTGATTCAGCGGCACCGCTTCCGGTTTCGGATAAAGCATGGCGTGCAGCGGGTGGCCTGAGCCCTCCTTGGCAATATGGAGGATAAGCTCTGAGCCTTTCCGAGCCGGGCTATCGTCCGCGTCAGTGAGCCTGCCGGTGCAACGGGTAGAGCAATCCGGGTTGCTGCCCGCAAGCCAGGGCTTGTCGGCAGACTCGGCATCGTATTGCAGGACACTGAACAACTGCCCCGACAGCACGAAACCGCTCTGGTAGTCACCGCCTTCGAGGGAAAACAGGTCGGCCAGCCGGATCTGGTTGTGAGCATCCTGTATCAAGGCCAGCAGCCGACGCTGGGCGGCCTTGATGGCATTGATGGCATTAGCCCGGTAAGCCCGGTGCAGAGCCCGCTCAAGCTTGCCGGTCAGCGACAAGTCGAGATGCTTGGCATGCGCGTTCAAAGGATTAGGTTGCCCACCCAGAGTCTCCGGCAGCACCGTTTGCTCGACCAGCTCGGCGCTTTGATAATGGGGCTGGCGGCTGGCCCACTCACGCACACTCTTCTGGTACATCATTCCGGCACTGGTGCGGGCCATGGCCTTGCGGATTTCATGGAGTTCATCGTAAATGACGAGGCCCAAAACGCCCCGGGTACGGCAGCTATCAAGGATATCTCCGGATTCGCCAATGTTCTCCCACACCGATCGGCTGCTACCTTCGGCCGTTGCGGCTGCTTCGGTCTCGGCGACAAGGTCCTGCAACACCATGTTCCTGATCGCTGCGGTGGGGCCCAGGTCTGTGTTTCGATACTGGCTTTCGCGCCATGCGTTTTCGGCATTTTCTCCGCCGGCAAAGAAGCCTTTCTGTTCCTCAGCCGCCTGCTCATAGCAATCCAGCCCATACCCGCCGTCAAGATTGGTGAGGAAATCAAAAGTACAGGGCAACTGCTCTTCAAGGAGGGGTTGTCGGCCGCGCTGAGGTTCCACTTCATCCAGGGGAACCAGTTCCGCAAAACGCGGGTGCCAACGGGCATCCGGACGCTGCACTATCCTCTGGGTGCGTTGAGTAAAAGCTGCACCAT
>JAWOAO010000285.1:0-2889 GCA_046498485.1 Marinobacter sp.
TGCGGCGCCGGCCTCATGGCGCTGGGCCCGCAATGATGGCCAGCGCGACCCATACGGACAGGTAGCGCCCGAACAGATCCATGCCGCCGGCGGTGTCGTCAGCGGGAGTAACATCGGTCTTGCTGTTCATTGGTTGCCTCTCAGATGGATCGTTGGTTGACGCGCCTGGACAGCTCTTCGGCACTTTCCAGGCGCTCGGAGTAGCGGTCGGTCAGGTAATCGCTGCGGTCGCGCACCAGCAGGGTGAATTTCATCAGCTCTTCCATCACATCCACAATGCGATTGTAGTAGGGCGATGGCTTCATGCGGTCGTGGTCATCGAATTCCATAAAGGCTTTGGGCACCGACGACTGGTTCGGGATGGTCAGCATCCGCATCCACCGGCCCAGAACCCGCAACTGATTGACCACATTGAACGACTGGGAGCCGCCGCACACCTGCATCACCGCCAGGGTCTTGCCCTGGGTCGGGCGAACGGCGCCCAGGGCCAGCGGAATCCAGTCAATCTGGGTTTTCATGACGCCGGTCATGGCGCCATGGCGCTCCGGGGAGCACCACACCATGCCTTCGGACCATTGCGCCAGCTCCCGCAGTTCCTGAACTTTTGGGTGGGAGGCATCTTCAGCATCGGCCAGGGGCAGTCCCCTCGGGTCAAACACCCGGGTATCCGCGCCCATGGCCTGTAACAGCCGGGCCGATTCTTCGACGACCAATCGGCTGAACGAGCGCTCTCGCAGCGACCCATAAAGCAGCAGCAGACGAGGTGCATGGCCGGCGGGCTTCATCGCAAAGACCTTGTCCGCCGTTGGCGAATCAAACAAGTCAGGTTCAATATTCGGGAGGTCTTGGGTGTTCATGTTTGAGAACTCGTCCTTTACGACACCAGATTGTCACACTATTATGCATAAAATTAGATATCCGTAAAAACGAATATGCAGGAAATCAGATATGAAACGTCGCGTTCTTTTTGTCTGCACGGCCAACAGCGCTCGTTCTCTGATGGCCGAAGCACTGCTCCGGCATACGGCCGGAGATCAGTTTGAGGTGGCCAGTGCCGGTACCGAGCCTTCGAAACCTCACCCGTTGGCGTTGCAGGTGCTGGAGGAAGCAGGAATCGCCACCGAAGGGTTATCCAGCAAGCCGCTGGCAGGCCTGCAGGATCAGTACTGGGATTACGTAATTACCCTGTGTGAAAAAGCCGCTAATGAGTGTGGCGAGGTGTGCCAGCCAGCGCAGCGGATTGCCTGGGATTTTCCGGACCCGGCGCAGAGTAACCGCCACGCCAGGTTTGCCCTGACCCTCAAAGAACTGAAAGAGCGGATCGGTCTGTTTACGTTGGTGCACCAGAAAGAAACCGGGATGAAGCCGGAGGGTTACCATGCGGTCACCATTTTTAAAGCACTCGGTGATGACCTGCGGCTTGCCGCCCTGCTGCTGATTCGTGATCAGGACAAGCTGTGCGTGTGCGAACTGACCGAAGCCTTTGCTGTTTCTCAGCCCAAAGTGAGCCGCCATCTGGCCACGTTACGGGATGCCGGGTTGCTGGAAACCGAAAGGCGCGGCCAATGGGTCTATTATTACCTTAACCCGCGCTTACCAGACTGGCTGGTGCGGGTTCTGGACGAAACCGCGCTAAACAACGGTGCATTGATTGTGCAGCCCATGGCCCGATTGCAGGCGATGGCTCAGCGCCCGGCAGTGCAATGCCCCTGAACATTTATTGAATCAACGGATTGCGAGTCTCGCAAGGAGTTCATCATGAGCAAGATCAAAGTAGGCATTAACGGATTTGGCCGCATCGGTCGCCTGTCGCTTCGGGCTGCCTGGGGCTGGTCTGAACTGGAGTTTGTGGCGATCAACGACCCGGGGGCAGACGCCCATACCCTGGCGCATCTGCTCAACTTCGACAGCGTGCACGGCCACTGGGACCACGAGGCCAAGGCTGATGGCGACGACATGGTGATCGAGGGCCAGCGCCTGACCGTCACCCGCAACAAGGCCATTGGCGACACCGACTGGTCCGGTTGCGACCTGGTGATCGAAGCCAGTGGCGTGAACAAGACCGTCGCGGCATTGCAGGGTTATCTGGACCAGGGCGTCAAGCGTGTGGTGGTGACCGCGCCGGTGAAGGAAGCGGGCGCCAAGAACATCGTCTTGGGCGTAAACGAGCACATCTTTGATCCGGCTAACGACCGCATTATTACGGCGGCCTCCTGCACCACTAACTGCCTGGCGCCAGTGGTTAAGGTGATTCATGAAAAGTTGGGCATCAAACACGGTTCCATCACCACCATTCACAGCCTGACCAACACCCAGAACATACTCGACGCACCGCACAAGGATCTGCGTCGGGCCCGGGCCTGCGGCAGCTCGCTGATCCCCACCAGCACTGGCTCAGCAACGGCGATTATCGAGATTTTCCCGGATCTGAAAGGCCGGCTGGATGGCCACGCGGTGCGCATTCCCTTGATCAACGCGTCGCTGACCGATTGCGTGTTTGAAGTGGAGACGCCGACCGATCGCGACACCGTGAACCAGCTGTTGAAAGCGGCGGCCGAAGGCGAGCTGAAAGACATTATGGGCTACGAGGAGCGGCCGCTGGTGTCGATTGATTACAAGACCGATCCGCGCTCCTCCATCGTTGATGCCCTGTCCACGCTGGTGATCAACGGCACCCAAGTGAAAATTTACGCCTGGTACGACAACGAGTGGGGTTATGCCAACCGCACCGTCGAGCTGGCACGCAAGGTGGGTTCCGCCTGATATGACTGCTGCCATTCGTCAGTACCTGGTGATCACCGGCAATTACTGGGCCTTCACCCTGACGGATGGGGCTCTGCGGATGCTGGTGGTGCTGCATTTCAACCAGCTGGGTTACTCGCCGCTGGA
>JAWOAO010000319.1:0-7488 GCA_046498485.1 Marinobacter sp.
CAGTAAGCTCTCAGCCCAAGCAATATAAGAAGAATACCGCCATAAACCACCATCTCGGTGATGTCGCTTCTTGCCTGCCAGAGAAAATGCACCCAGACCAGAACGGCTGCCAGATAGATAAGGCGATGCAGTGGTTTCCAGCCCCGGCCAACACGCTTCATCATTGCCTTTGTGGAGGTCACGGCCAATGGCAGCATCAGCAAGAACGCGGACGCGCCCGCGATGATGTAGGGGCGCTCGGTGAAAGTGGCCCAAAGATCCCGCCACCCCAGCAGCAACTGCAAAAACGCCAGAATATGGAGGCTGGCATAGAACAACACGAACAGGCCCAGCATGCGGCGGTAACGCAACCAGCCATTCCAGCCCGTCAGTTTTTTCAACGGCGTGATCGACAAGGTCAGCAACAGCAACTGAAAGGCGGTCAAGCCCAGGCGTTCGGTAATCGCCTGACCGGGATCTGGACCAATACCTCCGCTAACCACTTCCTTGACAAGAACGGCCAACGGTACCAGCGCAGCAATAAATACCAGAGGTTTAGCAACAACCCCGATCATCGTTTGGCGGGTTATGGCCGCCATCAGTAAAACCTGGACAGATCCATGCCTTTATAGAGATGCGCCACCTGCTCCTGATAACCGTTGAACTTAGTGGTCTCCATCCAGTTTGGCCGCAACACACCGGAGGGCAACCGGCGCTCTCTTTTCTGGCTCCAGCGCGGATGATCGACCTCAGGGTTCACATTGGCGTAAAAACCGTATTCATCCGGCGCAATCATCTCCCAGCTGGTTTTTGGCTGCTCTTCCATAAACCGGATGCGAACGATGGACTTGATACTTTTGAAGCCGTATTTCCAGGGAACCACCAAGCGAATGGGCGCGCCGTTCTGATTTGGCAAGGTCTCCCCATAGAGGCCAATGGCAAGGAAGGATAATTCGTTCATGGCTTCATCCATGCGCAGGCCTTCACGGTAGGGCCACTCGATGGTGCTGAACAACGATCGCTGACCCCGCATTTGCTCGGGGTCGTGCAAGGTTTCGAAATACACGTACTTTGCTCGTGAGGTTGGCTCCAGCTGTTTCAGCACAGCAGCGAGCGGCACACCTACCCACGGAATCACCATAGACCAGGCTTCAACACACCGTAGCCGGTAAATACGCTCTTCATAGTCATGGGGCTTTAACAGATCTTCCAGGGCATAGCGGCCCGGGTGCTGACACTCGCCCTCCACTGCAACCGACCAGGGGTCCACGGACATTTCACCCGCGTACCGCTCGGGGTCGCCTTTGTCCGTGCCGAATTCGTAAAAATTGTTGTAAGCGGTAACCGCATCGACCGGGGTTTTCGGCTCGTCCGTTGAAAACTGCGGAGCAGCACGGTAATCCAATGCCTGCCGGCCAGGCGATTGTTCGCTCGCCTGCAACCAGCCAGGAACAGCCAATGCTGCGGCAGAGGCGATCGCGCCGGTCATAAATCGTCGGCGGTCCAGGTAGATGGCTTTCGGGGTGACTTCGGATTCAGCCAAGGCCCAGGACGGGCGTTGTTTGATGAGCATGGAGCAACTCCGACAGAAACGGTTTGAGTAATTGACCAACGTTTCCTGGAGAAATTCCCGCCCGGCATCAACCGGGCGGGATCGCGTAACACGTCAGGCGCGCTTGGCCTTGTATCTGAACAAGGCACGCACCGGGCCGGACAGCGCATAGATCAGGAACGCGCTAAACAGTACGGTTGCCGGATCCAGAGCGATCACCACCAGCGTCAGTACCACCAGCAGAATGGCCGCAAACGGCACCCGGCCGCGCATGTCGAGATCTTTGAAGCTGCGGTACAGAACGTTACTGACCATCAGCACGCCGGAGCCACCAACCACGACGATCGACAACAAAGTAAGCCAGGCTGCCGGCTCATAGAGGTGAAAGGTCCAGACCAGACCGGCGACACAGGCCGCCGCCGCCGGGCTTGGCAGCCCGACAAACACCTTCTTGTCGACAGAGCCGATCTGAGTATTAAAGCACACAAGACGCAGGGCCGCGCCAGCGACATAAATGAAGGTGATCGCCCAGCCAACTTTGTCGAGGCCGTTAAGCGCCCAGAAAAACGCAACCATGCCGGGTGCAACCCCGAAGGCAACCATATCCGCCAGGCTGTCATACTCCTCACCAAACTTGCTTTGGGTATTGGTCATCCGGGCCACGCGACCGTCCAGACCGTCGAGGATCATGGATACAAAAATAGCGATGGCGGCGTTATCAAACACACCGTTGGCGGCCGAGACAATGGCATAGAAACCCGAAAACAGTGAGGCCGTGGTAATCGCGTTGGGCAACAGATAGATGCCTTTACGGCGCACCTTGGCGCCCTCAACCAGCTCTTCCTCAACCACTTCACCGGCCCCGATCTCGGGCTCAGGCGCATGCTGCGGGCCAGTTCTTTCGCCCGTTTTATTTTCTTCAGTCATTCCACAAACTCCGGAAAACATTTGCGCCGAGTATATACGAAAAACGCGGCCACAAGGGCCGCGCTTCAAACCGTACCGAAAACTCCGGCTCAGTTCTTGTCTTTGTCCACGATCTTGTTCGCGGAGATCCACGGCATCATGCCGCGCAGCTTCTCACCCACTATCTCGATCTGGTGATCTGCGTTCTGGCGACGACGAGCAGTCATCGACGGATAGTTCATAGCGCCTTCAGAGATGAACATCTTGGCGTACTCACCGCTCTGGATGCGCTTCAGTGCATTGCGCATGGCTTCACGGGACTGCTCGTTGATGATCTCGGGGCCAGTCACGTACTCACCATACTCCGCGTTATTGGAGATGGAGTAGTTCATGTTGGCGATGCCACCCTCGTACATCAGGTCAACAATCAGCTTGAGCTCGTGCAGACACTCGAAGTACGCCATTTCCGGCTCGTAACCGCCATCCACCAGCGTTTCAAAAGCCGCCTTGACCAGCTCGACAGTACCACCACACAGCACCGCCTGCTCACCGAACAGATCGGTTTCAGTTTCGTCTTTGAAGGTGGTTTCGATGATGCCGGTACGACCGCCACCGATACCGCTGGCGTAAGACAGGGCCAGATTCTTGGCGGTGCCGGAAGAGTCCTGGAAGATCGCGATCAGGTCAGGAATACCACCGCCTTTGGTGAACTCGGTACGCACGGTGTGGCCCGGCGCCTTCGGGGCAATCATGATCACGTCCAGATCTTTACGCGGAACGACCTGGTTGTAATGAATCGCGAAACCGTGAGCGAAGGCCAGAGTGGCACCCTGCTTCAGATTCGGTTCGATTTCGTCCCGGTACAGCTGAGCCTGGAACTCGTCAGGGGTCAGCACCATAACCACATCAGCAGCGGCCACGGCGGAGGCAACGTCGCTGGTCTTCAGACCATAGGCTTCCGCCTTGGCAATGGAAGAAGAGCCCGGGCGCAGACCAACCACCACGTCAACACCGGAATCTTTCAGGTTGCACGCATGGGCGTGGCCCTGCGAACCAAAACCGAGGATGGCGACTTTCTTGCCCTGGATGATGGAAGGATCACAATCCTTATCGTAATAAACCTGCATTAGAAACCCCTACTATTAAGTAATGGCCTGACAAGGCCATGATGTTCAGATTTTTCAGACAGCCGTCAGAGGCTGAGCACTTTTTCGCCTCGCGCAATACCAGACACACCGGTACGCACCACCTCCAGAATTCCGGAGGTACCCACGGCCTGGATAAAGCCATCGAGCTTTTCGCTGTTCCCCGCCAGCTGCACGGTGTAGACGGAACTGGTCACGTCCACAATCTGGCCCCGGAAAATATCCACCGTACGCTTGATCTCCGCACGCTGGGAACCGGTCGCTTTGAGCTTTACCAGCATCAGTTCCCGTTCGATGTGGGCACCTTCGGTCAGGTCCACCAGCTTGACCACCTCGATCAGCTTGTTCAGCTGCTTGGTGATCTGCTCAATCACCTTATCGGACCCTGAGGTAGTTACCGTCAGGCGGGACAGTGTTTCGTCTTCGGTCGCCGCAACCGTCAACGTCTCGATATTGTAATTGCGCTGGGAAAACAACCCAACCACTCGGGACAGTGCACCGGGCTCGTTTTCCAGCAAGACAGAAATGATTCGACGCATGATCACACCCTCTCCGTTTTGCTGAGCCACATATCTTTCATCGAACCACGGGCAACCTGCATCGGATACACATGCTCAAAGCGGTCAACGTAGATGTCCACAAACACCAGCTTGTCTTTCATCGCCAGCACTTCCTTGAGCTTGGGCTCGAGGTCTTCCTTGCGGTCAATGCGCACACCAACGTGGCCATAGGCTTCCGCCAGCTTGACGAAGTCCGGCAGCGAATCCATGTAAGACTCCGAATGGCGGGACTCATAATTCATGTCCTGCCACTGCTTGACCATGCCTAACGCCTGGTTATTCAGGTTGATGATCTTCACCGGCAGATCGTATTGCTTACAGGTGGACAGCTCCTGGATGTTCATCTGGATACTGCCTTCACCGGTAAAGCACAGTACTTCGTCATCCGGATGGGTCAGCTTGACGCCCATTGCGGCGGGCAGACCAAAGCCCATGGTGCCCAGGCCGCCGGAGTTGATCCAGCGATTGGGCTTGTCGAACTTGTAATACTGGGCGGTGAACATCTGGTGCTGACCCACGTCTGTGGTCACGAAGGCATCACCCTTGGTGAGCCGCCAGAGCATCTCAACCACTTCCTGCGGCTTGATGACATCCGGACTGGTCTCGTATCGCATGCCGTGAAACGCACGCCATTCTTCGATCTGCTTCCACCAGGCCGCCAGTGCATCGGCGTCCGGCTTGTCTTTGCTTTCTTTGACCAGCGAGATCATTTCTTTCAGGACCGCATCGACCGGGCCAACGATGGGCACATCGGCGTCAATGGTCTTGGAGATGGAGGCCGGATCGATATCGATATGAATGATCCGCGCCCCCGGACAGAACTTCTCGGTGGCGTTGGTCACCCGATCATCGAAGCGCGCACCGACGCAAAGAATCAGGTCCGAATGATGCATGACCATGTTGGCTTCATAGGTGCCGTGCATGCCCAGCCAGCCCAGATGCTGCTTGTCGGTCGCCGGGTAGCAACCAATCCCCATCAGTGTGTTGGTGATCGGGAAACCGAGCGTGCGGGTGAGTTCCGTCATCTGCTCAGAAGCCTTGCCAAGAATGACACCACCGCCGGCATAGATAACCGGGCGTTTGGCGGCCATCAGCATGTCGACAGCCTTCTTGATCTGGCCAGCGTGACCACGGACGGCCGGATTGTAGGACCGCAGTTTGACCTTTTTCGGGTAGGAATACTCAAAGCGCTCGTTCGGGGCGGTCATATCCTTGGGAATATCCACCACAACCGGGCCTGGACGGCCAGTCGCTGCAATGTAGTAGGCCTTGCGAATCACTTCCGGAATTTCTGACGGATGACGCACACTGAGATTGTGCTTCACCACCGGACGGGAAACACCGATCATGTCGGTTTCCTGGAAGGCATCTTCACCAATCAGGGTGGATGCTACCTGGCCGCACAGAACCACCAAAGGGATGGAATCCATAAATGCGGTGGCAATGCCGGTAATGGTGTTGGTGGCTCCAGGACCCGAGGTTACCAGTACGGTACCCGGTTTTCCGGTCGCGCGGGCATAGCCGTCGGCCATATGGACCGCCGCCTGCTCGTGCCGTACCAGAATGTGCTTGACCTTATCCTGCCTGAACAGCGCGTCATAGATATGCAGCGCTGCACCACCCGGATAGCCGTATATGTATTCGATCCCTTCATCCTGCAGGGAACGGATCAGCATGTCGGCGCCAGACAATAACTCCACGATTTTCTACCCTCTTCTACGAGTGAATGAGCCGGGGTACGCCCCGGTTGCCTGGATTCACGGTTTCTCTGCTTCTTTTGAAAGCGGAACCGGCGTACTCCTCCACACCCTTTATCAGAGGCTGTCTCGTGGCCAGCCGCTCTCCTGAGGGTTGCGGAGAGCGACCAATCAACGGGTTGCACGTAAGCAACAACCAACGTCCGCCAGCGTGTGACGAACTCAGTGTGGTGATTAACGGGGGGATACTCGCTCGGGATTGCCTGCCGTATTTACCCCAGTCTTCAGGCAATCAGTAATTCTGACAGCGGGAAACTCACTGTCAATAGGCGCTGCGGCTTAATTACCGCCAATTTCGGTACTACTCTGCCATACTGATCCGATAAAACTGCGAGAGATTTGAACCAGGCAGGAGAAATTCGACCGTTCAGGTGGCATGATACCCCCAGGTTGTAGACAAGAAACGGGTAAAAACATGAATCGAAAAGTCCTGATGCTGACAATTCTGATGGCCGCAACACCGGGCTTTGCCGGCGCTGCTTCTGTGTATAAATGGGTCGATGCAAGCGGCGTCACCCACTTTGGTGATCGCCAGCCGACCGGCCAGAATTCTGAACAGGTCAACGTGCGCTCCGGCACCAGCCGGAATTCGGCCAGCCCACGGCAAAGTCCACAGCAACAGCTGACCCAGCTGGAAGAACAGCAACAGAATCAACAACAGCGACGCGAGGAAAGCGCTGTTGAGGAGGCTCGCCGGAAACAACGTGAGGCGAACTGCACCACCGCACGCGCCAACCTGGACGTTATCCGCAGCAACGCCAGAATCCGGGTTGAGAAAGACGGCGAGATGAGCTATCTGAGCCCTGAGGAAATTGACGAACAACAGCGTCAATTTGAAGCAATCGCTGCGGAGAACTGCGGGCCAGACACCGCGATTCCGGCACAACGCTGAACGCTAACGCCCGGGGCACAAAAAAGGTCAGATGACGTCCGTCACCTGACCTTTTTTTATTGCTAGCCCGCAGGCGCTACTCAGGCTTTGGCGAAAGCCAGCTTGCCTTCCTGCACGGTGACCAGGATGGTGTCACCCGACATAAACTCACCCTGCAACAGCTTCTGCGCCAGCGGGTTCTCGACCAGGCGCTGAATCGCCCGCTTGAGCGGGCGAGCGCCGTAAACCGGATCGTAGCCCACTTCCGCCAGTAACTGCATGACGTCATCATCCAGCTCCAGCTTCATATCCTGATCCTTCAGGCGCCGCCCCAGGTTGTCGACCTGAATGCGGGCAATGCCTCGAATCTGGTCTTGCGCCAACGGATGGAACACCACCACTTCATCCACCCGGTTAATGAATTCCGGGCGGAAGTGGGTGCCGACGATTTCCATGACCGCCGACTTCATATCCTCGTAATCATCTTCCCCGGCTTTCTCCTGGATGATGTGCGACCCCAGGTTGGAAGTCATCACGATCACCGTATTGCGGAAATCCACGGTGCGGCCCTGGCCATCGGTCAGGCGGCCATCGTCCAGCACTTGTAGCAGGATGTTGAACACGTCCGGGTGGGCTTTTTCGACCTCATCCAGCAGCAGCACTGAATACGGCCTGCGTCGAGGTCAACCGCAAGCTCTACATGGATGAGGCCACGCGG
>JAWOAO010000329.1:0-4602 GCA_046498485.1 Marinobacter sp.
GCTGACCATATTGACCCAGAGAATCTGCAACGCAGAAATCGGCAGGGTCAGGCCCAGCAACAGCGCCGTCACCAGGCTAACCGACTCGCCGCCGTTGATCGGCAACAGGAAGGCAATGGCCTTGCGCAGGTTGGCATAAACCGTTCGCCCTTCACGAACCGCCGCCGCAATACTGGCAAAGTTATCATCCAGCAACACCACCGACGACGCCTCACGTGCCGCCTCGGAGCCTTTCACCCCCATGGCAATACCAACATCCGCGCGTTTGAGCGCGGGCGCGTCATTAACGCCATCACCGGTCATGGCTACCACACCGTGCAGGGCCTGCAACGCCTGCACCAGACGCAACTTGTGCTCAGGGCTGGTGCGGGCGAACACGTCTACCTCGCCCGCCAGCTCTTTGAGCTGGTCATCGCTCAGTTCGTCCAGCTCTTTACCGGTCAGTACCCGCTCACTGTTGCGCAAGCCCAGTTTACGGGCGATGGCGCCCGCGGTCAGGGCATGATCGCCGGTGATCATCTTCACCCGGATACCGGCATTGTGGCAGTCTTCAATCGCCCGGATCGCCTCTTGCCGGGGCGGGTCCAATAACCCGACCATGCCCAGCAGTTCAGCGCCCTGCTCAAGATCCTCGACCACCAGCGACCGGTCACCCTCGGCCATGGGTTTGCGGGCGATCGCCAGCACCCGCAAACCTTCCGACGCCATCTCGGTGATCGTGGCCTGCCAGGCCGTGTGATCCACGGCGACCGTGTCGCCAGCAGCCGTTACCTCCTGAGCACACATATCAAGAATTCGTTCCGGCGCCCCCTTCAGATAGGCGACCTCGTGGCCGTGATGGTCGTGGTGAAGCGTCGCCATGAAACGAATTCGAGTGTCGAAGGGGATCTCGTCGATTCTGGGCCAGTCGCCGCTACTGGCGTCAATATCAAACTCTGCCTTGCGGGCGAAGACTTTGAGTGCGGCCTCCATGGGATCACCGTGAATCACCGATTCACCATCCCGGTCGCTGATGCTGGCGTCGTTGCACAGGGCTGAAGCTCTGGCCATTTCCGCCAGCAAAACGGACTCCTTTACCGGCTGGTCATTCTGGCAGACCATGCCTTCGAAGCTGTAGCCCTCTCCGGTAACCTCGAACCTCTGACCGCCGGTAACCAGTGCTGTGACCATCATCTCGTTACGGGTCAAGGTTCCGGTTTTATCCGAACAGATCACCGACACCGCACCGAGCGTTTCAATCACCGGCATCCGGCGCACCACCGCCTTGCGCCTGGCCATCTGGCGCACGCCAATAGCCAGGGTGATGGTCAGAATGGCCGGCAAACCTTCAGGGATGGCCGCCACAGTCAGGCCAACCACCGCCATGAACAGTTCCCGGAATTCCAGACCACTGAACGCCAGGCCACCAAAGAAAATGGCAACACCGGCCAGAATCACAATGATCGACAGAATCCGGGCAAACCGGTCCATTTGCTCGAGCAGCGGTGTTTTCAGGGTGGTGGTGGTTGCCAGCAACCCGGAAATACGGCCAATTTCTGACTGGCCGCCAGTGCGTACCACCACCCCCCGGCCGGTGCCCGTGGCCACCATAGTGCCGGAGAACGCCATACTGACCTGGTCTCCCAGAGCTGCACCCGAATCAACCGCCTCGATGGTCTTGTCCACCGCCTCGGATTCGCCGGTCAGAATCGCTTCTTCAATCTTCAGATTGTGGCATTTCTCCAACCGTATATCGGCCGGTACCCGGTCACCCGGCTCAAGCAGCACCGTATCCCCGGGCACCAGGCCTGCGGCATCCACCTGATGCTGACCATCCTCCCGCACTACCCGGGCTTTGGGCGCCAGCATGTGCTGAATCGCCGACAACGCCTGCTCGGCCTTGCCTTCCTGAATAAAGCCAACCAGGGTCTGGACCACCACCACCGCGAGGATCACTCCGGCATCCACCCAGTGGCCCAAAGCGGCGGTGATCACCACCGCGGTCAGCAGTACGTATATAAGGAAGTTCTTGAGCTGACGTCCCACCCGCGCCAATGGCCCGGACCGGCGGGTTTCGGGGAGTTGATTAGGGCCGTAGCTGGCAAGGCGGGCCGTCACCTCGGCATCGGTCAGCGGGCCAGCTGCCTCAAGCTGCTCGCGAGTGCCGGAGAACTCCAGCGCATGTCAGGCGGTATCGGTGGGTGTTGGCGACTGACCGGTATTATGGGACGTCACCGAGGATTGTCTGGGCATAGCCTGCTCCCTGCAAACGGATTGCCATCCACCATAAAACAAATTCGAAGAGAATATAAAAATTCAATGACAAAAAACGGGGGCCAAAGCCCCCGTTTTTTGTCATTTTCTGATATACCCATGCCTTAGCCGCTGATAAATACCGGCCCAACTCCCATGTTCCAGAGCAGTACGGAACCGACCCGCGTCGAGACCAGAATCACCAGGGCCACCGTGAGCAAGGCTCCGGCGTACATCACCGCGCGATCTTTCTCGATACCCATAACAATGGGCAGGCCGTCAAACATCAGCCAGGCGCCGTAGCAGGCCGCCACCAGAAACACGATGGCATTGAACCAGGGCACCGGGTACAGCAACGCAAAGCCCGCCAGGAACAACGGCGTGCATGAGTATGCGGCCAAGGCAATACCGTTGGCGGGAACGTGCTCTTCCTTGGCGCCATAGGTCTTTGCCATCCAGTTAATGGCATACCCCAGCGCAAAGACACCCACAAGCATGGCAAGGTAGGTCAGTACACTTAACTGGAAAGCGCTGATTTCAGTTAACTTGATCAATCTTTCGCTGCCCACCGACCAGCCAAAATGCGCGGTCGAAATGTAAGCACAAATCGGCGCAATCGCAGCCAGAACTACTACGTAGGTTACGTAGAGTTTGGTTGGGTGTTCATGTTCTTTCTTTATCGATGCCCACTCTTGCTCTGGGCGGGTAAACAGACCGAACGCGTGTGACAGGAGCATAGACCACCCCCTCGTTATTGATGTTATGGGTATAGGTGAATACGGCGTCCAAACAAGTTCGGACTTCTAACCGTTCCTGTAATTAACTATAGTCAAGAATGGTCAGGTTGAAAGAATAAGCTGAAGCTATTTCTTTTCAATAATTCGAGGAACCCGTCATGTTATCAATCAAGACTACCGCAAGATTAACTGCACTAACTCTTGCCGTCGCCAGTGCCGGCACTCAGGCTGAACTGCGATCGGAAACCATCAGCTACGAAGTCGACGGTCAGCCGTTCAGTGGCTATCTCGCCTGGGACGATGAACACGAAGGCAAACGTCCGGGCGTGCTCGTGGTTCATGAATGGTGGGGGCATAATGACTTCGCAAGGGAACAGGCGGAGAAATTGGCCGCATCCGGTTACACCGCCTTTGCCCTGGACATGTACGGTGACGGCAAGCTGGCTGAGCATCCGGATACCGCCCAGGAATTCATGCGCGAAGCCACTAAAGACATGGATCAGATCAAGGCCCGATTCCTCAAAGCAAAAGAAATCCTCCAGAACCACGAAAGCGTAAATGCTGACAAGATCGCGGCTCAGGGCTATTGTTTCGGCGGCGCGGTGGTTCTGAACATGGCGCGCCTGGGTGTCGATCTGGATGGCGTGGTCAGCTATCACGGCGCCTTGTCGAGCCCGGTTCAGGCTGAGGCGGGCAAAGTTAAAGCCAGAGTTCAGGTCTATACCGGTGGTGCCGACCCCATGGTGCCGTCAGAGCAAGTGACCAGCCTGGTCGCAGAGATGCAAAATGCCGAAGTGGACCTGACGCTGGTCAGCTTCCCGGGGGTCACCCACTCGTTCACCAACCCCGGTGCCGATGAGGTAGCCGAGCAGTTCGGGATGCCCATTGCCTATGATGAGCAGGCCGCTATGCGCTCCTGGAACGGCACCCTGCGCTTTTACGAGCAGATATTCGCGGACTGATTGGGTCCTTCACATACGCAAAAAGGCAGCCGAAGCTGCCTTTTTGATGTTCCTGAACCTTTAGAAAGGTTTACAGCGGAACAACGTTCTCTGCCTGAGGACCTTTCTGGCCCTGAGTCACAGTGAACTCGACCTGTTGGCCTTCGGCCAGGGTCTTGAAACCAGAGCCTTGGATGGCGCTGTAGTGAACGAATACGTCCGGGCCGCCTTCACGAGTGATAAAGCCAAAGCCTTTAGCTTCGTTGAAGAACTTAACAGTACCGGTAGTAGTAGACATACGTAAACTTCCTGAAATCAATCATATTATCTGCCGCCAGTCACCTGCATGGTGTTGGTCGGCGTTTAGCGGAAAAACTGAACTCGCGGAATCAAAAACAGGACGGTCACTACTAACTGCGGAGGTACGTCTTATTCATGAACTGCTGTGCTAATCTTTCCTACGAAAACCACTCTACTCTGGAATTCCCGGCTTGCCAAGGGCAAATTTAATATTTTCTTTAGGTAGTGATACCCAGTGCAACCGGGGTCTCCAGATACCGCTCAACCCCGGATCAGGCTGAAGGTATAGAACCCGAAAGCCGTCATCATTAGCGACCCGAGCACATGCGCCAGAATCCCGGTTATGGCCATCGCCCATTTGCCCTCCTGCAAGGCCGCGAACATTTCCAGAG
>JAWOAO010000067.1:0-2893 GCA_046498485.1 Marinobacter sp.
TGGCCAGCAAGCATCGCTGGCCTGCGCTGATCAACTGGACAGGATAAGGCAGCAGTTGGGCGGTCTTTGTGCTCGTTATTTCGATAGCCGGCAAGGGCGGTGGCGAGCTGCAACGGAGGGCCGTGACCTTTATGACCTGTGGTTTGATCAGCAGATCCAGAACGTCCGCTCGGGCACTGGTCACCTTGCCGGCCAACTGGCACGCTTGCCAAAGGACTGGCAACAAGCCGCAGGCTTGGTCGTGGCGGAGTTGCCTTGGGTCGAGGCCCGGCTTGAAGCCGTGGTGCATCAGCTGTTGCTTCAGTTACTTGGTTGGTCGTCATGGTGCCGGGGGGAAGATTGGCGAGCCGGCCTTGAAGGTCGGTCATCAGACCTGTGTCCGCAACTTGCCACCATTTTGCTGGTGCATGAATGGCTCGCAGCCAGCGAGCTTTCTGCGAGAGATCGCGGTGCCTGGCAGGACCAATGGTCAAGCTTCCAGCGGCCGACGCACAATGATGAGTTCAGGAAAATTCTATGGGTATGGCACCGTGCCTATGAAATGACCTGGCAGCGGCAATTCCTCCGACAGCTGTGTTCCCGGAGTGGCACTGAAAAACAGCTCGGTGCAACACCGGAGGTCCAAGCGGCGTTCTGTATTGATGTCAGATCGGAAGTGCTTCGTCGCCACCTGGAGGCCTGCTATCCGAAAGCCGAAACTCTGGGTGTTGCCGGCTTCTTCGGCATGCCGGTGGTACACCAGACACTGGGCCCGTCGAGTGATGCGGCGCATTTGCCGGGCTTGCTGGCCCCGGTTTACCGCTTCGGAGAAACCCTGGGAAGTGCCGCCGCTGACCGGGCGCTGAACCGACAGCTGGATAGCCGCGAGCAGGTACGTGAATCGGTCAGGGGCGCCAAGTATTCCAGCCTCTCCACCTTTACTCTGGTGGAAACCACGGGGCTGGCCTGGGCCTGGAAACTCATTCGCGACAGCCTTCATCATAACCCGTCAAAACCCCCGAAATCGCCCGAGGGACGGCTGTTTCATTGTTATGGCGGCGACCCGCTGTCGGATCGTGAGGGTGTCGATCTGGCCGAAGCGTTGCTCAGGGCAATGTCACTCACTCGCAGGTTTGCCAGCCTGTTACTGCTGGTAGGTCACGGCGCCCATACCGACAATAACCCGAATGAAGCCGGCTTGGCCTGCGGTGCCTGTGGCGGTAAAAATGGTGGGCTCAACGCCAGTATTGCCGCAGGCTTGCTGAACGATCGCGGCGTACGTGCGGGCCTGGCCGAAAGAGGCATTATTCTGCCTGATAGCACTTTGGTGCTCGCGGCCGAGCACTGCACGGTGACCGATGACGTTCGAGTTCTGGCCGGCGATGGTATTCCGGAGAGTCATCAGCGAATCTACAAGAATCTGGTCGACCAGCTGCAAGTGGCGGCCAATAGCAGTCGCCGGGAACGGGCCACGGCGCTGCAGCTAAACGGCCACACCGACCAGCAACTGCATACGGCCATGAAGCTTCGCACTCGCAATTGGGCAGAGGTGCGCCCGGAATGGGGGCTTGCGAACAACGCCGCCATGATTATTGGCCCCAGGCACATGACCCGGGGGCTCGATTTGGGTGGCCGCTGTTTTCTGCATGACTACAATCCGGACCAGGATCAAGACGGCTCGGTTCTGGCCGCACTGATGTCGGCGCCGATGGTGGTCGCCAACTGGATTAACCTGCAGTACTTCGCGTCTGTCACCCAGCCTTCGGTGTATGGGGCTGGCAACAAACTGCTGCATTCGGTGGTGGGCGGTAACCTGGGTGTGATTGAAGGTAACGGCGCGGATCTGCGTATTGGCCTGCCATGGCAATCTGTCCACGATGGCGAGCGTTGGCGTCATGAGCCAATGCGGCTAACCGTGCTGATTGATGCCCCGGCTGAGCGTATCGAACAGGTTCTGGGCACTCAGCCGGATGTCAAAGCCCTGGTTGACAACCAGTGGCTCTGGCTTTGGCGGGCAGGCGACGAGGGCGTCGTGCAGTATCGAGACGGGGATTGGTTGCCAATATAGCCATTACATGTTGCAGGCTTTGGCCGCATCCCGACAATGCCAGTCCACGGTTCCGGGCTGGTCATTGTCACCTGAGAACAGGTGACCGATGTCCGGGACGGCATACCAGAGCTCGCCCCGGCTCGGGTTCTGACGGGCAAACTCGTTGTGGCTCATGCCCACCTCCCAGATCTCGTCGCTGTGCCAGCCTTCCGGCACCAGCTCAATGCGAACGGCCGAACCGATCAGGCTGACCGCGTCAATCCGCAGCGGCAGCCGGGCATGGGCGCCCGGCGCTCGAGCCAGATGCACCTCATGGGGCCGCAGGTACAACTGGGCTTCCTGATCAGAGCGGTTGCCCGGTAGCGATATCCAGGCATCGCCTTGCGCCAGTTTCTGCCCTTTGATCACGCCAGACAGCACGTTAACGTGGCCCAGAAAATCGAAGACAAATCGGCTCTCCGGTTTGGCGTAAAGCTCTGTGGGCGTATTGACCTGTTCCACCTGGCCCTGGCTCATGACCACCACCTGATCGGAAAGCTCCAGAGCCTCCTCCTGATCGTGGGTCACGAAAATGCTGGTGAAATGGAATTCGTCATGCAACGCCCGAAGCCAGCGCCGGAGATCCTTGCGGACCTTGGCATCAAGCGCACCAAACGGCTCGTCCAACAGCAAAATGCGCGGTTGGGTGGCCAGGGCTCTTGCCAGCGCAACCCGTTGCTTCTGACCACCAGACAGCTGGGCGGGGTAGCGGTCGGCCAATTGTGGTAGCTGGATCATCTCCAGCAATTTCGCCACCCGCTGGCGGATTTCCGGTTTGGACGGCCGCTGCCGGCGGGGCAGGGATTCCAGGCCAAAGGCAATGTT
>JAWOAO010000075.1:0-3903 GCA_046498485.1 Marinobacter sp.
GCTGACCAAGAAACTCAACCTGCTGGGTCGCGCAGAGAACACTGACTGAACCCATGAAACTGTCACGCATTGTCAGCAACCAGAACCAGGTCAGCCGCCGCCAGGCCAACCTGCTGCTGGCTGCCGGCCGCGTTTTCATCGATGGCGTTGTTTGCCGGGAAGGCAGCCTGGAGGTTTCACGGTTCCGGCAAGTCAGGATCGATCAGCACGTCATCCAGCCCGCAGAGCCCGCCTATTACCTGATGCTGCACAAGCCGGCAGGCTACCTCAGCGCAACCTCGGATGAACAGCACACAACAGTGATGGAATTGATCGAGCCCGGATTACGAGCACAGCTGCACATCGGCGGGCGGCTGGATCGGGCCAGCACCGGTTTGCTGATTCTCAGCAATGATGGGCTCTGGACTCGTCGGCTGACCGAGCCCGAGATCAAGATTCCGAAAACCTACCGGGTGACCACCGCACACCCGATCAGCCCGGAAACCGCGGAACGCTTTGCCGAGGGCATCTGGTTTGCTTACGAGCAGTTGAAAACCTCTCCGGCCCGGTTGCAACAGCTCGGCGAGCAGGAGGCCCGGATCACCATTTTCGAGGGCCGCTACCATCAGGTTAAGCGCATGTTCCACGCCGTGGGCAACCGGGTGACCTCACTGCACCGGGAAAGCATGGGCAGCCTGAGCCTGGCCCCCTCGCTCGCGGCAGGCCACTATCGGCACCTCACCCTCACCGAGATCAGCTCCGTCCGCTGACGGAGCTGTCCGGAACCTCAGGCGCGGCTGAGGAACCTACGTTCTTCCACGTTAACCTTGATGCGATCGCCGGTAGAGATGTGTTCAGGTACCTGCACCATCAGGCCGGTGCTCAGCCTGGCCGGTTTGGTTCGAGCCGTCGCAGAGCCACCCTTGACCGACGGATCAGTTTCTTCGATGGCCAGCTCCACCGTCGGCGGTAAATCCAGAGCAACGGGAGCATCAGACACCAGAATAGCGATCACACCCTTAGTGTCTTCGGTAATAAACAGCAACTCATCTTCGATGGCGCTTTTGTTCAGCATGTACTGGGTAAAATCTTCATTATCCATGAACACATACTCATCGCCATCGGCATACGAGAAAGTCACCGGCCGGCGCACCAGGTCGGCCAGGTTGAGCATGTCCGAGTCCTTGAAGGTCTCATCCAGCTTGTGGCCAGTCACCACATCGTACATCCGGATGCGGTACAGACTGCCACCGGCCCGGCCTTGCGGCACGGAACGCTCAATATCCCGAACAAAGTAGGTCCGGCCTTCGTATTCCACTGCCTGATTTTTTTTGATCTCACTCGCTTTTGGCATAACACCTGGTTCCGATAAAGTTAGTCAACAAAGGCGCTGATATAGCATGACTCGCAACAAGAAGCGATAGCCTGCAGTCAGGCATTCGCCTGAGACAGTTGCTGGCGGGTTTTCAGGCGCCCCTCACGACGAATCGCGGCATTGGCGTAGCGCCGTCTCTGCTCGTCGGTTTCCGGAATCACCGCCGGCACATCAACCGGTTTGTCGTTTTCATCCAGCGCCACAAACGTGAAAAAAGCCGACAGAATGTGGCGCGTCTCGCCGGTGTAACTGTTTTCTGCCACGACCTTGGCACCAATCTCCATGGACGAGCCCCAGCTCCGGTTAAGCGACAGGTTGAACAACAAGGTGTCGTTGCCCTTGGCCGGCGCCCGGAAGTGGATAGAATCCACCGCCGCCGTCACACACACGTGGGCCGAGTGGCGCTCTGCCACCACCAGCGCCAGCCGGTCGCATTTAGCCATGATCATGCCACCGAAAACGGTATTGTGGGCGTTCATGTCGTTGGGGAAAACTTTGTACACATGCTTCTCGATCGCAGAAGCAGAAACAGGCCTGGCCGGTTTCTCAGACATTTCACTCGGCTCCCTTTCGCTTTTACCCACAGAATCTGTGGATAACTTTGTTAGCAAGGTAAGGACATCTCCCTGCAAGCACGGCCGCTCCGGTGTTTGCGGACAATGCAGGGAATTTGATCAAATAAGTGTCGCAGAAACCGGTGAAGATTAACCCATCAGATCAAAGTGCGCGGCGTCCTGCTCGATGCAGCGATCCAGCAAAGCAAGGTACTCCGCTTTCACTTTCAGTTTGGTCTGTTTGTGCGCGTTCATGTTCAGCTGCTTCATCTGGGTGGCTACCGCCACTGCCCGCTCCATTAACTGCTCTGGCGCGACCAGCTCATCCAGGAAACCGGCGGCCACTGCAGCCTCCGGATTGAAAATTTCAGCGTTAACCACGGACCGGTAGAAGTAAGGTGCCGGCATACGGTGGCGCGCAATTTCGATGCCCGCGTGGTGCATGGTCATGCCGATGGCCACTTCGTTCAGGCCCAGCTTGAAGCTGCCCTGCACGCCAATCCGGTAGTCCACCGACAGCAACACAAAAGCGCCCTTGGCAATGGCGTGGCCACTGCAGGCGCCAATCACCGGCAGCGGGAACGCAGACAGGCGACGGGTCAGGGTGGAGCCGACTTTCACCAGGGCCATGGCTTCTTTCGGGCCCTTCTGCATGGCTTTCAGATCGTAGCCACCGGAAAACATGCCCGGCTGGCCGGTCAGAATCACAATAGCCTTGTCCTGCTCGGCACGATCCAGAGCAGCGTTCAGCCCCTCGAAGACCTCATGGCCCAGAGCATTGGCTTTTCCGTTGTTCAGGGCGATGGTAGCAATGCCGTCGTTCAGTTCGTAAGTTACGAGTTCAGTCACCTGCGTGTCCTCATCTACTGCCAGATTTAAGTGAGTGTTTGTTAACTTTATAGGGAAAGCAAAAAATCAGCAACGCGGCCAAGGCGAACTGACCACAAGGTCAGGGCCGGACGACCCCGGGCTGGGGCACAAGGCAATTCATCATGGAGATCGAAACATCCCGCAACAGCACCTCGGAGTTCACATAGTCAGGAAAGCTGTCGTACACCGCACGGCGGCAGGTGGAGGTTCGGGGTTGAGCGCGCCTGACGCAGCCTGCCACGGCATCGTCGCCACCGGTATCGGCAACGGCTTGCGCACAAATTTCCGGAATCTGGGTGATCGCCCAGTCCACCAGCTCACTGGTTTTGGCAGGGTTGGCCTGAAGATTCGTAAAACGGGCAGGATCGGCGGGGTCAGGCTGTTCTCGGGTCTGGCCCCAGAACACATAGACAAGGGCAACCGAAACCATGGCAACCGTAACAATGGGGAACTTCATTAACGCTTTCCTTGAATGGCTCTGGGTTTTGAGGGTCTGTGCAGTCTGGCGGAAAATCAAGAGATAAAACAGAAAAGGTTACGCACAAAAACTGTGGATAAGTTTGTGCGTAGCCTAAGGATAGGTGCCCCGAGCCCGGGCATAATGGGGGCTCAGCCATTGTGACCGGAAAATGACCGGGTTATTTTTTTTACCAACAAAGCAACGATGATCCGCCGCCGCTCCTGTGCCAGAATAGATCCAGTCAACCGTCAGGGCTTGCGATAGCCCGGCGATATCCAGCGGCCAAAGGACCAGGCCGATCATGCCAGAACCACGAGCCAAGCTATGCTGAAGATCTCCAACGCCGTCGAACTCGCCGATTGGGAAATCGAAATCACCCAGATCCGCGCGCAAGGCGCCGGCGGGCAAAACGTCAATAAGGTCGCCTCCGCGGTGCACCTGCGCTTTGATATTCTGCGCTCCACCTTGCCAGCGGTGTATAAAGAGCGTCTGATGGCGGTCTCGGATCAGCGCATCAGCAAAGACGGCATTGTGATCATCAAAGCGCAGTCGTACCGAACCCTCGAGCTGAACAAGGAAGATGCTCTGACGCGCCTGCAGGCGTTAATTCAGGAAGCGGTAAAATTCCAGAAAGCGCGACGGCCAACCAAGCCCACCAAGGGCTC
>JAWOAO010000085.1:0-3816 GCA_046498485.1 Marinobacter sp.
ACCAAAAAATTGGAGTGAAATATTATTACGAAAATTCGCGTAATAAAGCAGAATGCCTGGCACCCTGTACCCATGCACCCAACACAGAAATACCGACTCCCTAATCAACAACCCGGGGAGTAAACCAAACGGAGCAAGATTGAACACTCAAGACACCAGACAATTTGACCTGCACCCGCTAGACCAGCGACGACTGACCACACTGTGCGGGCAGTTTGATGAACACCTGAAGATGATCGAAAGACGCCTGCAGGTCAAAGTCGGCCGTCGGGGCCATCATTTCCGGGTGGAGGGGCACACCGAAAACGTCGCCGCGGCCACCGAGGTTATCCGTCACATGTACCGGGAAACCGAAGCGACCGATGATATCCCGCCAGACACCGTCCACCTGTTTATTCGCGAAACCGGGCTGGAACGACTGCCGGATGACGTGCCTTATGATGAAGGCCAGGTCACCATCATCAAAACGCCCAAGCTGACCGCCAAGCCCCGGGGCAAGAACCAGCAAAAGTATGTACACAGCATCCGCAGCCACGATATCAACTTCGGTATCGGGCCGGCGGGTACCGGCAAAACCTGGCTGGCGGTGGCGTGTGCGGTTGAAGCCCTGAAAGACGAGCAGGTCAAACGCATTCTGCTGGTACGCCCGGCCGTGGAAGCCGGTGAGAAACTGGGCTTTTTGCCCGGAGATCTGGCCCAGAAAGTGGATCCTTACCTTCGGCCGCTGTACGACGCCCTCTACGAGATGGTCGGATTTGATCACGTCACCCGTCTGATCGAGAAAAGTGTGATCGAGATCGCGCCGCTGGCCTTTATGCGAGGCCGGACCCTCAACAATTCGTTTATTATTCTGGACGAGAGCCAGAACACCACCCGGGAACAGATGAAAATGTTTCTGACCCGAATCGGCTTTGGCTCCACGGCGGTGATTACCGGCGACACCACCCAGGTCGACTTGCCACGCGGCCAGAACTCCGGACTGATCCACGCGGCAGGTGTGCTGAGCAAGGTGCGAGGCATTGGTTTTACCCGGTTTGAGTCAAAGGATGTGGTTCGTCACCCGCTGGTTCAGCGCATTGTCGAAGCTTACGATTCCCTTGATGACGGGAGTCCCAAGGGCCAATGAGCAAGCTGACTGTCGATTTTCAGCAGGTGTGTGCAGACGAAGGCGTACCCGATGAAGCCAGCTTCCGGATCTGGGCCGAACTGGCCTGGCAAGGAGAGGATCCGTCCGAAGTAACCATTCGTATCGTTGGCGCTCAGGAAAGCCAGGAGCTGAACCAGCGGTACCGGGGCAAGGACAAACCCACCAATGTTTTGTCCTTCCCATTTGAGGCACCAGCGGGTATAACGATGCCATTGGCCGGAGATCTGGTGATTTGCGCGCCGGTTGTTGCACAAGAAGCACGGGAGCAGCACAAAGAGCCCGCAGCGCATTGGGCCCATATGGTGGTGCATGGCATGTTGCACCTTCAGGGCTACGACCATATTGACGACGATGATGCCGAGGTCATGGAAGCCCTCGAGATCCGGTTGCTAGCGCAGCTTGGATTGATCAACCCTTACCAGGCAGAGGAAACGGAACAAGACTCATGAGCGACGACCAGTCGAGTCGCAGCCAGGGCGGAAAGTCCTGGCTGGAGCGTATATCACAGGCCTTTTCCAGTGGGCCAGAGTCCGTAGAGGACATACTGGAAATCCTGCGGGATGCTGAATCCCAGAGCATCATCGATCCCGACTCCATGAGCATCATTGAGGGTGCCATGCAGGTGATTGATATGCGGGTGGAGGAAATAATGATCCCCCGTTCTCAGATGATCACCGTCAAGGCCGCTCAGGATCCGAAAGACTTCCTGCCTGAAATCATGGCGTCGGCCCACAGCCGCTTTCCGGTCATTGGTGAAAGCCAGGACGATGTGGTTGGCATTTTGCTGGCCAAGGATCTGCTGCCACTCGCCCTGAACAATGACCTTGACTGGTCCAGTATTCGGGAGATTCTCCGGCCACCCACCTTTGTGCCGGAGAGCAAGCGGCTGAATCAGCTGCTCAAAGAATTCAAGGAAAACCGCAACCACATGGCCATTGTGGTGGACGAATACGGCGGTACCGCTGGCCTGATCACCATCGAAGATGTGCTGGAGCAGATCGTAGGCGAGATCGAAGACGAGCACGACTTCGATGAAGAAACCCACATCAAAGCCCGCGGCGATGGCACCTACGCGGTCAAAGCGGTGACGCCGATTGAAGATTTCAACGAATTTTTCGAGGCTTCCATGGATGAGGAAGAATTCGACACCATCGGCGGACTGGTTCTCAAAAAGTTTGGTCACCTGCCCAGACGGGGCGAAACGGTTGAATTCGGTGGTTTGCGATTTACCATTGCCAACGCCGATAACCGAGTCATCCGTTTGTTGCAGGTAGTACGAAGTGAATCATGAACCTGGCCTTTGCCATCCCCTGAACCTGAGCCGCAAACTCGCCACCAGTTCCTGGTTAAGCCCGGCGATTCTGCTGATCGCCGGCGCCCTGCAGACACTGACCTTGTCGCCGTTTTATCAATGGTGGCTGGGGCCGGTGTCGATATTCCTGATTGTTCTGGTGACTCTGAACCAGGCCCCAGAGAAACTTTTCCGCTCTGGCTGGCTGGTTGGCCTCGGTTTGTTTGCCTCGGGCGTCAGCTGGGTCTACGTCAGCATCAGTGAGCACGGCAACACCTCGATACTGGTGTCCTTTATCCTGACGGCCCTGTTTGTTGCCGGCCTGGCCCTGGTTCATGGCATTACCTTCTGGTTCTGGGGCAAACTTGCCAAAGCCAGCGCCGTTCGGCGCCTCATCCTGTTCCCCGCCATCTGGATACTTGGGGACTGGTTGCGCGGCTGGCTGCTGACCGGTTTTCCCTGGATGTACCTGGGCACGGCTCATACCGATGGACCGCTGGCAGGGCTGGCGCCGCTCACCGGCGTTCATGGCCTGACCTTCTGGATTACCGTCACCGGCGCCGCCGCTTATGCCCTGTGGTGGTTGCTGGTAACGGGCCACCGCAAAGCCGCCGCGGCAACGTTGATTCTGGCCCTGCTACCCTGGTTCGTCGCGCCAGTCATGAAGCAGGCTGACTGGACCCGGCTCAGTGACAAACCCCTGAGCTTCGCCGCCATGCAGGGCAACATTCCCCAGCAGATCAAATGGGACCCGGATTTTCTTCGGGACCAGATCGTTGCTTACCTTGGCATGACCGAGGGCCACTGGCAGAGCGACCTGATTTTGTGGCCAGAGACCGCCATTCCGATTCCTCAGGATCAGGCCGGACAAATCATTGAGCACATCCGCAGCGAACTGGGTGAAGGCAGTACCTTGATCACCGGCATTCCCTGGTATGGCTACAGTGATCGTATTGAGGATTACACCTTCCACAACAGCATCATGGCCATCGGCAAAGACACGGGCATCTATCACAAACAGAAGCTGGTGCCTTTTGGCGAGTACGTCCCGTTGCAGGGCATTCTGAGAGGCCTGATCGGCTTTTTCGACCTGCCCATGAGCAGTTTTTCACCCGGGCCAAAAAACCAGTCGGCACTGATTGCCAATGACGTCAGCATCATGCCCTACATCTGCTACGAAGTGGCCTACCCGGACTTTGTTGCATTCAATGCCCGCAACGCCGGCCTCTTGCTGACCATCAGTAACGACGGCTGGTTCGGTGACTCCATCGGCCCACTGCAACACCTGCAGATTGCCCGCATGCGGGCGCTGGAAACCGGTCGTTACATGCTTCGGGGCACCAACAATGGCGTCACTGCGA
Source organism: Marinobacter sp. (assembly GCA_046498485.1). Taxonomy (GTDB): domain Bacteria; phylum Pseudomonadota; class Gammaproteobacteria; order Pseudomonadales; family Oleiphilaceae; genus Marinobacter. The sequence continues at coordinate 3,800 of JAWOAO010000085.1, forward strand.
TTATTGACGAAAAAGGC
>JAWOAO010000161.1:0-2890 GCA_046498485.1 Marinobacter sp.
GAAGAGGCCACCACCCGGGAACTCCTGCAAATCGCTGAAGCGTCGCTGGCCTCGGCCAAGGCCCAGCTGGCCATGCTGCAAGCCCAGATAGAGCAAACGTCCTCCACCCTTCGGGCAGAAGAAGCCAACCTTGGTTACGCCCGAATTTACGCACCCATGGACGGCACCGTCGTGTCCATCGAGGCCCGTCAGGGCCAGACATTGAATGCGACCCAGACGGCACCGTTACTGATGCGCATCGCGGATCTGGCCACCATGCGGGTTCGCGCCCAGGTGTCAGAAGCCGATGTCAGCAAAATCGGTGCTGGGATGAAAGTGTATTTCACCACCCTGGGTGACCCCGACAAAAAGCTTTACGGCACATTGAACTACGTGGAGCCGACCCCGGAAGTCACCAACAACGTGGTGTTATACAACGCATTGTTTGATGCGGACAACGAACAGGGCCGCTTGCTACCCAACATGACGGCCCAGGTGTTTTTTATCCAGAAAGAAGCTCTGAACGTGTTGCGAGTGCCGGTGAGTGCCGTGCTGAATGGCCAGGTGCAGGTTGTGAATGGCGCTGGCCGAGCGATAGCCCGGGATATCGACACCGGGGTGAGCAATCGGGTGCACTATGAGGTGCAGTCCGGGCTTGAGGAGGGGGACAAGGTAGCGTTGTTAACTCGAGATCCACGGGCAGCTGGCGGAAATGGCACATCCAACTTTCGGGGTGTATTGAGATGACGACACCGGCTCCGGTCATCGAGCTGCGGGGAATTGGCCGGTCGTTTGGTGAGGGCGACCTTGCCGTGCCGGTACTCAAGGGCATAGACCTGACCATTTACCCCGGTGAGTTTGTTGCCATCATGGGGCCGTCCGGTTCTGGCAAGTCGACTCTGATGAACATCCTCGGCTGCCTGGACCAGGCCAGTTCCGGACACTACTGGTTTGATGGCCGTGACGTATCATCCCTTGACCGGGACGAGCTGGCTCTGCTGCGGCGTGAAGCGTTCGGGTTTGTGTTCCAGAGTTATAACCTGTTGCCGGGCATGACGGCCCGGGAAAATGTCGAAATTCCTGCGCTTTATGCCGGCATGCCGCTGATCCATCGGCGCGCACGGGCGAAGCAATTGCTGACGGAACTAGGCCTGGGCGAGCGCTTGTCGCATCGCCCCTCGCAGCTGTCCGGTGGCCAGCAGCAGCGTGTTTCCATTGCCCGGGCGCTGATGAATGGTGGCCAGGTTATTTTTGCAGACGAACCCACCGGAGCCCTGGACAGCAGCAGCAGCCGGGAAGTTATTCGCCTGCTGACGCAATTATCCGAACAGGGCCACACCGTTATTCTGATCACCCACGATCAGGATGTGGCCAATGTCGCGCGCCGGCAGATTCACATCGCCGATGGCGAAGTCATCAAAGATACCGGTGAAGACCGCGCCCGGAATACGGCCACCAAGCCAGGCCAAAAAAGCCGCAACGGAGCGACGTTCAGCGACTGGCAGGAAGCGTTCACAAGTGCGCTTCGGTCATTGCGCAGCAACCTGTTCCGCACCGCGCTCACGCTGCTGGGCATCGTGATCGGGGTGGCCTCGGTGATTACCATGCTCGCTATTGGCGAGGGTGCCAAAAAGGATGTGGTTGATCGCATCAGCACCATGGGCAGCGATCTGTTGCTGGTTCGCCCAGGCGGACCGGACCAACGCGGTGGACGCTGGAGCGTGACCACGTTGGTGCCAGACGACTTCAAAGCAATCAATGAAGTACCGGGTGTTCTTGTAGCAATACCTGAGCTTACGGGTGGCCAGACTTTGCGGTATTCCAACCGCGATCATCAGGCTGAAATCAACGCCACCTCATTCCAGTTTCCAGTGGCAAGGCAATGGCCGGTGGTTGAGGGCGTGTTTTTTGGCGAGCAGGACGAGGCCAATTACGCGGCCGTTGCGGTGCTGGGCAAAACCACCGCCGATGCCCTGTTTCCGGATGAAAGCCCGCTGGGCCAGCACCTGATGGTGAACAATGTGCTGTTTCAGGTGATTGGCGTGATGGCCGAGAAGGGCGCATCACCCATGGGCCAGGATCAGGACGATGTCGTCTTCGTGCCGTACACCACCGGCAGCCTGCGCATCTTCGGCCAGACTTACCTGCGCAACATTACCGTCGCGGTGGCGGATATCGACCGGATGTCGGACATCGAAGCGGTCATTCATGAAACCCTGCTGGCCCGCCATGGCACTGAGGATTTCACCATCCGCAACATGGCCTCGTTAATCGACACCATTTCTGAAACCCAGAACACCCTGACCTGGCTGCTGGGGTCAATTGCGGCAATCTCCCTGCTGGTGGGCGGGATCGGGGTAATGAACATCATGTTGGTCAGTGTCACCGAGCGCACCCGGGAAATCGGTATCCGGATGGCCACCGGGGCCCGGGCCTGGAACATCCTGCAACAATTCCTGACCGAGGCCTGGTTGGTATCCGCGATTGGCGGGTTGATTGGTGTGGCGCTGGGCATAGCCGCGACCCAGTTGATTGGTTCACTCGGGACGCCGGTGTATATGACGGTATTGCCGATGGTGCTGGCCTTCAGTTGTGCCTTTGCCACCGGTCTGGTGTTTGGCTTTCTGCCGGCCCGCAAAGCCGCTCATCTTGATCCGGTTCACGCCCTGGCTTCGGAGTAACCCCATGACTAGTCGATTATTCACTCTGGTGCCGGCCCTGCTGATGGCAGGTTGCGCAACCTTTACGCCGGACCCGGTCAGCTTGCCGGTGACCCCGGCCGAGCACTGGCAACAGGCAGCTGGTTAAAAAAGGAATTTCGAGTAAGGAATAGAAATGTGTCTTCCTGCGAGAAGGGCGTCATTGTACCGATAACCTCTCGGAATGCAACCGTATTCCGCCTGATTTTATT
>JAWOAO010000172.1:0-5131 GCA_046498485.1 Marinobacter sp.
CGGCGGATGGCCGGGCCGCGGCCGCAGGTCTGTAAGCCGGGGATCGTATCGTCGCAGTGGGGGGTGAGCCGGTCGCCGACTGGTTTGCCTTGGTTGAGATCATTCAAAATGCCCCCGAGACCGCGTTGACGTTATCGGTTGAGCGTAATGGCGAGCCACGCGAGCTTAGCGTCCGTCCAGCGTCCCGGACTCTGGATGACGGCCAGGTCATCGGTTTTGTTGGTGCAGGGGTAGAGGCTATTGACTGGCCTGATGACGTGTTGCGCGAGGTTCGCTACGGGCCGTTGGCTGCCATTCCGAATGCGATCCACGAAACCTGGGCGGATACCCGGCTGACGTTGGTAGCCATCAAGAAGATGCTGACCGGGCTGCTGTCGCCCACCAACCTGAGCGGACCGATCACCATTGCCCGGGTCGCCGAGGCCAGCGTCAGTTCCGGTTTTGAAGATTTTGTTCGTTTTCTGGCCTACCTGAGCGTCAGCCTGGGTGTGCTCAACTTGTTGCCAGTACCGGTTCTGGATGGTGGCCACATCCTGTATTACACCATCGAGGCGATCCGCCGCAAACCGGTATCTGAGCAAGTTCAGGCGCTTGGATTACGAATTGGTATGGCTTTGATTCTTACTTTAATGGTGTTTGCTCTTTACAACGACCTGATGCGGTTGTGAGAATTGCGGGCTCCTTACCGCACATTAACCAGGCGATATAACTGAATGAGACGTTCCCTTCTAGCTGTAGCCGTTGGCCTAGCCATTACCGCAACTGGTATCAAGCCTGTGTTGGCGGATGAATTCACGGTAGCGGATATCGAGGTAGAAGGCCTTCAGAGGGTTTCAGCGGGCTCTGTATTCTCTGCTTTTCCGGTCAATATTGGTGAGGAAGTGGATGAGATCCGTCTGGCGACCGCCATCAAGGATCTATTCCGGACCGGCCTGTTTACCGATATTGAAGCCAGTCGTGACGCCGGTGTGTTGATACTCTCAGTCAAGGAGCGGCCGTCCATTTCATCCATCGAAATTGACGGCAACAAGAATATTGAGACCGACATGCTGATGGATGCCCTCGCCGGGGCCGGGCTCGAAGAAGGCCAGGTGTTTCGCCGGGCAACGCTGGAAAGGCTGGAGCTGGAGATACTGCGCTCTTACATCGCCCAGGGTCGTTACAACGCCCGGGTGCGAGCCAGTGCAGAAGAGCTTCCGAGGAATCGGGTTGCGGTTCGTCTCGACATCAATGAGGGCTCGGTAGCATCTATCCAGCACCTCAACATTATCGGTAATTCGGAGTTTAGTGACGAAGAGCTGATCAGCCTGTTTGAGCTGCGCACCACCAGTTGGTGGAACTCGATCACCAACAAGGACAAGTATGCTCGGGAGCGCCTGAGTGGCGACCTCGAATCCTTGCGGTCTTTCTATCTGGATCGTGGTTATCTGGATTTCAACGTGGAATCGAGCCAGGTCTCCATCTCGCCAGACAAGCAGCAGGTTTTTATCTCGATTGCTCTGAACGAAGGCCCCCAGTACACCATTTCTGACATTCGTCTTCGGGGCGAACTGATCGTTGGCGAGGATGAATTGCGCAAGCTCATTCCGCTGACCGAGGGCGATGTCTTCTCTCGTGCTCAGGTGACCGCGATCTCTGAAGCGTTGTCGTTCCGCCTTGGCCGAGAGGGCTACGCCTTTGCCAGCGTGAATGCCGTCCCTGAACCGGGTGCAGACAACACGGCGGCGGTGACCTTCTTCGTTGAGCCGGGCAAGCGCGCCTACGTGCGACGGATTAACTTCCGGGGCAACGTTTCAACCAAGGATCAAGTGCTGCGCCAGGAAATGACCCAGATGGAGGGCGGCATTGCTTCCTCCGACCGGATCGAGTTCTCCAAAACCCGCCTTGAGCGGCTGGGCTTTTTCCAGACGGTGGATGTTGAGACCGTTCCGGTGCCGGGGTTTGACGATCTGGTCGATGTCAATTACAGCGTTCAGGAGCAGCCAACCGGGAGCTTGTCGGCGTCGATCGGTTTTTCCCAGAATTCAGGGATAATCCTGGGTGCGGCGGTGTCCGAGAACAACTTCTTTGGCAGTGGCAAGCGGGTGTCTTTTGGCGTCAACGTCAGTGATTCGGTGAAGAGCGCCAACGTTTCTTATCTTGATCCTTATTACACCGTTGATGGGGTAAGTCGTGGCTTCAGCCTGTTTGCCCGTGAGACGGACTACGAAGAAGAAGAGATTTCATCGTATCTGCTCGACGAATACGGTGGGCGGCTAACCTTCGGTTACCCTACGGATTCAATTACCCGTCTGAATTTCGGAACGGGTATCACGCAGTCCAACATCAAAAAAGGCATTTTCTCCGCCAACGAAGTTGAAACCTTTATTGATGAAGAGGGTGACTCATTCGTCAATTACTTTGTGTTCGGTAACTGGCGCCGCAGTACGCTTAACCGAGGTGTTCTGCCGACCCGGGGTTACAGCCATTCGTTGTCCCTGGACGTGGCGGTACCCGGTAGCGACCTGACCTTTTATAAGGCCACCCACCGAACAGATTTCTACTACCCGCTGGTTGATACGCAGCGATGGATAGTCAGGGCTCGGACCGAGGTTGGTTATGGTGATGGTTACGGTGACCGCACCCAGATGCCGTTCTATGAGCACTTCTATTCCGGTGGTTATGGTTCGGTGCGGGGTTACCGGGCAAACTCTCTGGGTAACCGGGCGAAACCTGCAACGGGTGATTTGTCAGATCCGGATCCCTTCGGCGGTAACCTGTTGACCGAAGCCGGGCTTGAGCTGATCTTCCCGACACCTTTTGCCGGCGATACCCGCTCTATGCGTACTTCCGTGTTCCTCGATGCAGGCCAGGTGTTTGATACCGAGCGGGGCTTTGATCCGGCGCTGAATGAGGTGAGAGCTTCTGCTGGCATCAGCTTCCAGTGGATTACCGCTGTGGGCCCGCTTGCCTTCAGTCTGGCGAAACCTCTCAATGATAAATCGGGCGATGATACCCAGGTATTCCAGTTCTCTCTGGGTCAGACCTTTTGATCGCAGTACACAGAAAAACAAAGAATGAAACACAGGAGATTTCCATGAAACGTCTATCTGCCTTTATTGGCGCCACTCTGATGGCATTCTCGCTGCACGCCGCAGCAGAAACACGAATTGGCGTGGTTGATCTGCGCCAGGCGCTGTTCTCTTCCAATGACGCCCAGGTCTTCAGTCAGAAGCTTCAGCAGGATTTCGCTGGAGATGAGGCACAGGTTCGGGAAGCTCAGGAGAAGGCCAGAAATCTCAAGGAACGCCTTGAGAAGGATGGCGCCATGATGAACGAAAATGAGCGTAACAAGCTTGCCGGCGAATTCCAGGAGATGGTTCAGGAGTTCAATTTACTGAAACAGCGCCTCGACAGCACGGTGGCCCAGCGCAAGCAACAGTTCCTCGAGAGCGCCCGCCCAGAAGTGGATGAAGCCGTCAAAGAATTGCTGGATAAACATAACCTTGACCTGATTCTGCCCAGTGAAGCCGTGGTCTACGTGAAGCCAGAGATGAATTTTACCGCTGAGCTGCTTGAAAAACTGAACCGCTGAGTGAAATTAAAGGCCCGGCTGGCGGGATCCGGAGAAGGTTAATGATGACAAAATCCTATAGCCTCCGGGAGCTTGCTCAAGCCCTGGGGGCAGAACTCAGAGGCGATCCCGATACCCGGATTTCCGGACTGGCCACTTTGGGAGCTGCCGGCCCGGGGTTTATCAGCTTTCTTGCCAATCCTGCCTATGGCAAATATCTGAAAGAAACCAAAGCGTCTGCTGTGATTGTCTCGCCGGCGGCGGCCGGTGATGCTCAGACCAATGTCCTGTTACTGGATAACCCTTACCTGGGCTATGCTCGGCTCAGCCACTGGTTTGACCCTGCCCCGGTTGCGCCTGCCGGGATCCACCCGACGGCTGTTATTGATTCCGGGGCAACGGTTGCGGACACCGCCTGCCTTGGGCCTCATGTGGTTATTGAGGCGGATGCAAAGATCGGTGAGCACGTCGTCATCGGAGCCGGCTCGTTTGTGGGTGCGCGCACCCGGATTGGCGATCACTGTGTCCTTCGTCCGAGGGTAACGCTGGCCCATGATGTTGTTATGGGTCAACGCTGCCATATTCTCAGTGGCGCGGTGATTGGTTCGGACGGTTTCGGATTTGCCATCGACAAAGGCGTGTGGCACCGCATTGCGCAGGTGGGTGGTGTGGTTCTGGGTGACGATGTTGAAATTGGTGCCAACACCACGATTGATCGCGGAGCCCTGGACAGTACGGTCATTGGTAATGGTGTAAAGATCGATAACCTGGTCCAGATTGCTCACAACGTATCCATAGGTGATCACACGGCAATAGCCGCGAATGTGGGTATTGCCGGCAGTACCCGAATTGGCAGCCATTGCGTTTTCGGTGGTGCCTCCGGCATTGCCGGCCATTTCGACATTGCCGATCAGGTCCAGCTTACTGGAATGACCATGGTGACCGGGGATATTCCGGAGCCTGGCGTGTATTCCTCCGGAACCGGCGTAGACACCAACCGCCAATGGCGAAAAAATGCGGTACGCTTCAGGCAGTTGGATGCACTGGCCAGGCGAATCAAAGAACTGGAAAAGAAATTAGAGGGCTGAGGCCGATCGACATGATGAAAATTGATGAAATTCTCGAGTATCTGCCACATCGCTTCCCGTTTTTGCTGGTCGATCGGGTAACCGAGGTCGAAAAGGGTAAAGCGATCAAGGGATACAAGAATATTTCTTTCAATGAGCCGTTCTTTACCGGGCACTTTCCCGATAATCCGATTATGCCCGGTGTGCTGATCATCGAAGCAATGGCTCAGTTGTCAGGAATTCTCGGTTTTGTGACCGTGGACCGGAAACCCTCAGATGGCGTGATACACTATCTGGCTGGTTCCAGCAAAGCGCGTTTCAAGCGTCCCGTGCTGCCAGGAGACCGCATGGAAATGGAATCCGTGTTGGTGTCCAGCAAGCGTGGTATCTGGAAATTTGACTGCCGCGCTCTGGTTGATGGCGACATCGTGTGCGTGGCAGAAATATTGACCGCTGAGAGAGAAGTTTGATGGCGACAAATGACTGGTCGGGTGTCCATCCTCAAGCGATT
>JAWOAO010000174.1:0-5158 GCA_046498485.1 Marinobacter sp.
CCCGGGCCATGGCAACACTGCTTCACGGCAACGAACCCTCAGGGCTGTTCGCGATTCACCGGTGGCTACTGGAACAACACACCCCGGAGGTCAACCTGCTGTTCCTTCTGGGCGGCGTCCATCCCGCGAAAGTCCCGCCGATATTGTCGCTGCGCCAACTGCCGGACGGACGTGATCTGAACCGGTGCTTCAAAGAACCGTTTGACGGAGAGGAAGGCGCCATTGCCAGGGCCATGCTGGCCGAGCTTCAGACAGCCAACCCCGAGTGCCTACTGGACGTTCTCACGGCGATCAGCCACAACCGGACCGAGAACATAAAACAGCGACCCCTATTTGCCATACCGCAATTGATGAACCCGCAGGATGGGTTCATTGACCATTAGCGCCCGTTTGAGTCGTGTTTGAAGGGATGGCGCACCGGCCTCCACCTGCAGCAGTGCCGAATGCGCGGCACACAGGGTTGTTGCCGCTCCCCAGTCGGAAAACAGGGTCTGTGCCCATTCCCGGAATTCCCCTGCCGCTCCGGCACGTTTTTCCAGCGCAAGCGGCAGCGTGGGATGCAGACTCACAAAGCCTTTTGCATCGAAACCGGGACAGATCTATTTCTCAAATGAGACATCAGCTACTCCTTGCTTTTTTCCGCACAGAATCCGTTCTGTGTGATGGGATTGATGTTAGCGGAAGTAATACCTCTGTTGGTAGCGAATACCGTCAGGTTTAGGGCACCCGAGACACTCCGAAAATAAATCTGTCCCGGTTTTGTGAGAGTGAATTAACGGCACCGTAACCTCGTACTTCCACCAGTTTGCTATAGTACGTTTTTAATGATTTTGTCTCCCGTACTGGCAAGTTATCCCCTTTGTTCGTCTAACACCTTCGCAATCCGCAACGTGAAGCTGTTGTGCACATTCTAATCATCCTTTGCCCGCTTCAAGGAAGAACAACCAGTGAAAACAGCGATACCGAAAGAGCGACCTTTTTCAGCTCAGTCCTCCAGGCTACGCGAGCCCGCAGAACCCCAAGAGATTGTTGTGTATCATTGGGGGCGCATGTTTGCTGCTCTCTTCGTATTGTTTCTGGTGGTGGGGGGCATAATATGGGGAGCCTTTGAGATCTTTGGCACCGGGGAACAAAAGGAAGCGCTGGTAGAGAATCAGAGCGTTGAGGCGCCTTCTCTCCCGTCGGTATATCTCGACCAGCCCGCGTTCGAGCCTGCATCTATCCAGTTACCGAAGACCGCAGCACGAGAAAAACCGGAAGTTGGCGCAAGCCCTCGCATGCCGGACCAGACAAATTCAGTTCAGGCAGAAGTTGCCGAGCCGCCTGCCTCCATGTCCGAAACTGCCGCGGAAGCTGCCTCTGAAACCCCGTCGAGTGAATCCAGTGCAGAACCCGCCTCCCTTCCGGCGCCGGCTGCAGGAGAATCCGAACCGTCCCCGGAAGATGCTACGTCCATCAAGCTACTTTCTGATCACTTGATCCGGGCGCAATTGAGTACCGGCCTGGAGGAAAAAGAGCCAATCGACGAAATCCCGAACGTTTTAAGGATGGACAGTGGCGGACTGATTCGAATTTACCTGTTTACCGAAATCCAGGGCATGAAAGGCCAGTTGCATTTCCACGACTGGTACCTGGAGGACGAACGGGTTGCGCGGGTGGAAATCAGGCCGTCGGTTGACCCCATGCGCGCATCCTCAGCCAAGTATATCGACCGGCACATGTTGGGAGACTGGCGAGTTGAGGTGGTGACAGAGGAAGGCGAGCTTTTGGCCAAGGGGGTGTTTTCCGTCCTCCCTCAATAAGCTTCGTGGGGCTCGTCCCCCAGCCCAAGCAAAAATAAGTCTGTCCCGGTTTTTCTGCAGGAATGATGGCACCGGTCTGCACCAGGACCGATAATTCGATGCGGCGCTTCAGGGTTGGGTGCTTAATGGTCGAGTCTACTTCGGAATCAACGGAGCATGGGGCTCAATACCCTCGACACGGACTTCCGGGTCGTGGCTCTTGATCAGCTCCTCGTACTTTTCAACTTCATCTTTGGGCACATCGGCCATTATCAGAATCAGACCCTCCTCGATTGCCGACTCAAAGGATTGCAGCCTTGAATTGGGAAACGAGGCTCCGGCAATTCCGGCCAGCATACCTCCGAGGCCCGCGCCCCAGAGCCCTAGCAGCAGCACCAGGCCGCCACCGACTACGATGCCGCTGGGAGGAAATGCCAACGCCGTCAGGCCTGCCAGCAGGCCTGCCGAGCCGCCGAACTCCAGACCACGCTTGTAGGCTTCAAGGAAATCGTCAGATTCGGAGCCAGCATCTGGCAAATCCTCCATATCAACCCCATACCGGGCTAGCGCATAGATATGCTTTTCCGGTATACCGTTATCCTTCAGATCAGCGACAACCTTGCGGGCGTGATCGAGATCGGGTGACAGGAAACAAAGCCTTTTCATGGCGATCCCTCATAGTTTCAGATGACGTACTTGGCGATGAGACCACTGATTATTATCAGGGCGATAATTGTACCGGCCAGAATCAAAGTATTTCGCAGTGCAGCTTCATCCTTCCGCATGGTTTTTGCCTCTTCGTCGATCTTCGATACGGCTTCTCCGAGCCATCTTTCGGCCTCTCGCGACGCAGCGTTGTAAAGCCGGTAGATGGGGTTGTCGGGAGGTAAGAACAGCGGAATTAACACAACTCGTCACCCTCTTTAAACATAGCAATCAACGCGATTTCTGCCACAATCAATGCAACCGCCACTGAGTTGTGGAGCTGATATGGAAGATCTTAAACGCGTGATCTCAGCCATGCGGGATTCACTCTAGCGATGCCAAAGACCAAACCATTCGAGACCCACCACCAGCAATACGACGAGTGGTTCGTGCGTCACGCTGCCGCCTATCACTCGGAACTGCTGGCCGTGCGTGCACTGCTGCCCTGGCAGGGGCTGGGTCTCTCCATTGGCGTCGGAACCGGGCGTTTTGCCGCGCCCATGGGTATTCAGATCGGCATCGACCCGGCGCACGAAGTACTTGGCTATGCAGCACGACGGGGTATCGCCACTGTGCAGGCGAAAGCCGAAGCCCTTCCGTTTGCAGAGAATAGTTTCGAACGTGTGCTGTGCGTCACCACCATCTGCTTTGTGGATGACGCTGTCGCTACGCTCCGCGAGGCGTATCGCGTACTGCGACCCGGTGGTGTGCTGGTGATCGGTTTTATCGATCGTACCAGCCATCTCGGTCATCATTACCTGGCGCACCAAGCCGAGAGTGTGTTCTATAGTGATGCGAACTTCTTCTCCGCCGCCGAGATTGAACAATTGCTGGACGATACAGGGTTCGCCGCACTGGCCTGGGTGCAGACCTTAACGAAATCATTAGAAAAAACGAGAGAGATAGAATCGCTGCGTGCCGGCTACGGCAACGGGGCTTTTGTCGTCGTGAGGGCACAGCGGCAGGGCTGATGACGGTCATGATCCGGAGATAAAAATGGAAAACAGCTTCTGGACGGCTTTTGGCGCTAGTCTTCTGGCGGCGCTGGTGACCGGCATCGGCATCTACACTATCCGTCACTTCGAGGCCTGGGGCCGCAAATACAGTATCTACTTTGTGTGCTTCGCCGCCGGCGTGCTGATTTCGGTGTCCTTCTTACACATTATTCCCAAGTCTTTCGAATTGAGCCCCTACGCCCCCGGCTACCTGCTGGGTGGGTTCGTGTTGATGCATATGTTCAACCGATTCATCACCGCCTTCGTGTGCGAGCGAGGGACGAATCCGGCTTACGGTATTGGCTTGGTGCCCATGGTAGGCATCGGCTTTCATTCATTTATCGACGGCTTTGTCTACTCCATCACCTTCTCCACCAGCATATTCACCGGCGTGCTGGCCGCTATCGGCATGGTACTGCATGAGTTTCCCGAAGGCATCATCACCTATCTGTTACTGTCGCGCGGAGGCTTCAGCGACAGGAGCGCCCTGCTCCTTGCCGTCATTGCCGCGTCGATCTCCACACCACTGGGCATGCTGGTCTCCTGGCCCTTTATCAGCAGCGTCAGTCCAGCGCAGCTGGGTGTTCTGCTTTCCCTGTCAGCCGGCGCGCTGGTGTACGTGGGCGCAACGCATCTCTTGCCGCAAGCGGAAAAGGAGCATGGCCGGTTCAGTCTGTTAGCCCTGGGTGCCGGCATCCTGGTAGCTGTGCTCATCGTATTGTCGAAATGAAAAAACCAAAAAACCGGGACAGATCTATTTTCCCGAATAACCGGACACTGACAATAGTTACACTAATGTTTGATAGCTCATCAGAAAGGAGCGTGGCAAAAGGGGGATTAGACAACGCCACATCCGCGTTCTTGCCCCATCACTGGAAGCCGGCTGGTGGATCGCATGGAAGCTGTGGATTCGAGAAGCGTGGCAGAGAATTCAGACTGCAATCAGGTAACATTTGAAATGAGTGAGCCCATCCAGGATAAAAGAGCATCAGCGCCGCCCCCAAAGAGGGGCTTCAGTGGTTTGCAGGTCTTTGGCATCGTCCTGCTCACCCTCGTTGCCACCCTCGGCGTTGGTTACTGGTGGTTAAGCCACTACGTGTTTCCTGAGAACTTCGAACCCGTAACTCTTAATGACAGTGAACAGGATTCGCTCAACACTAAACTGAATACTCTGGGTATCGACACCCAAGGCGCCGAATCTGGCCGCCCGTTGCAGCCGGAGCCCTACAGTGAAGACGGCGCCAGCCGTGAGGTACGCTTCAGCGAGCGGGAACTCAACGGTATGCTGGCCAATAACACCGATCTGGCTCAGAGACTCGCCGTCGACCTTTCGGACGATCTTCTTAGCGCCGTGATTCTGGTGCCTCCTGAAGAGGGTTTCCCTTTACTCGGGAGCAGAACCCTGCGAGTAAATGCCGGAGTAGAACTCTCCTTTGCCAACGGTCGCCCCCTGGTTAAGTTGAGGGGCGTCAGCCTGATGGGCGTCCCCATTCCGAATGCCTGGCTGGGCAACCTCAAGAATGTGGACCTCTTTAGCAGGGAACTGAAGGCTTTCGAAAAGCTGCGCTCAGCCATCCGATCCATCATCCTTCCAAGCAAGGGCACCTGCACATGCCCCTCGGAAATCCAGATCACTCGCGTCTGATCACCCTCGGGCTTTAAAACAATTTCCCCCTT
>JAWOAO010000176.1:0-4824 GCA_046498485.1 Marinobacter sp.
GCCTGAAGTTCGGCGTTTTCCACGTGTTCGGCCAGGTCCAGCATCTGCTCGCGGCTTAGTGTCTTGCTCATGCGTTCTGCTCCTTTTGCGCCGCCAGCAGATCCAGCGCCACATCCACAATCATGTCTTCCTGGCCACCCACCATGCGGCGTTTGCCAAGCTCCACCAGAATGTCCACGGTCTTCAGGCCGTACTTCTGCGCCGCCACTTCCGAGTGGCGCAGGAAGCTGGAATAGACACCGGCATAACCCAGAGCCAGGGTTTCTCGGTCCACTCGAACCGGGCGGTCCTGCAGCGGACGGACGATATCGTCGGCCGCATCCATCAGGGCGTACACGTCGGTGCCGTGTTCCCAGCCCATCTTGTCGAAGGCGGCCACACACACTTCCAACGGCGCATTACCGGCACCGGCACCCATGCCGGCCAAGGAGGCATCAATCCGGTCACAGCCTTCTTCCACCGCCACGATGGAGTTGGCCACACCCAGGGCCAAGTTGTGGTGAGCGTGCATGCCGGTTTCGGTTTCCGGCTTGAGTACGTCTTTCAGCGCCCGGAAGCGGTCACGGATGTCGTTCATGTTCATGGCACCGCCGGAGTCGACGACATAGAGGCAGGTGGCGCCGTAGTCTTCCATTAGCTTCGCCTGTTCCGCCAGACCCTGCGGGGTCTGCATGTGACTCATCATCAGAAAGCCCACGGTGTCCATGCCCAGTTTTCTGGCGTGTTCGATGTGCTGCTTCGAAACATCCGCCTCAGTGCAGTGGGTAGCCACTCTTACAATTCTGGCGCCCGCGTTGTAGGCATTGTCCAGGTCGTGGACGGTGCCGATGCCGGGCAGCAGCAGGGTGGCGATCCTGGCGTGCTCGATGACCTCCGAGACAGCTTCGATCCACTCCAGGTCGGTATGGGCGCCGAAGCCGTAGTTGAAGCTGGAGCCCTGCAGACCGTCACCGTGGGCCACTTCGATGGAATCCACCTTGGCCTTGTCCAAGGCACGGGCAATGTCCTGCACGTTCTTGATGGAGTACTGGTGACGGATGGCGTGGCTGCCGTCCCGCAGGGTCACGTCTGAGATGTAGATTTTTTTACCGGGATTAAAGGTCATTGTTCGTTCCTCCTCAGTTGACCAGCGATTCTGCGATGCGCTCGGCAGTACCGAGGGCCGCGGAGGTCATGATGTCCAGATTGCCAGCGTAGGCCGGCAGGTAATGGGCGGCGCCCTCCACTTCCAGGAAGATGGAGGTCTTCAGGCCGCTGAAGCGGCCCAGGCCCGGGACGTTCATGGGCTGGTCCTCCGGAATCACGTCAAACTGCACTTTCTGCTTGAGGCGATAGCCAGGCACGTAGCTGTTGACGGCCTTGACCATTTCTTCCACCGAGGCTTCCACTTCCGCCTGGTCGGCGGCATCGGAGAGCACGTAGATGGTATCCCGCATCAGCAGGGGTGGCTCGGCCGGGTTGAGGATGATGATGGCTTTGCCCTTCTGGGCGCCGCCCACCACTTCGATGGCTTTGGCCGTGGTCTCCGTGAACTCGTCGATATTGGCGCGAGTACCGGGGCCGGCGGACTTCGAAGAAATCGACGCGACAATCTCGGCGTAATGGGCCTTGGCGACACGAGAAACCGCAGCGACCATGGGAATGGTGGCCTGGCCACCGCAGGTAACCATGTTGACGTTGCCTTCCTGAAGCTGTTGCTCCAGGTTCACCACCGGCACGCAGTAGGGGCCAATCGCTGCCGGGGTCATATCGATGATCTTGATATTCTCCTTATGGCCCCGCAGGAATACTTCGTTGTGCATATGGGCTTTGGCGGAGGTGGCATCGAACACGATGTCGATGTCAGCGAATTCCGGCATTTTCACCAGGCCGTCCACACCCTCATGGGTCGTTGCCACGCCCATACGGGCGGCACGGGCCAGACCATCGGATTCAGGGTCAATGCCCACCATCGCGCCCATTTCGATGTTTTTGCCATTACGCAGAATCTTGATCATCAGGTCGGTGCCAATGTTGCCCGAACCAATGATCGCTGCTTTGATTTTCTTGCTCATGTTGTTGTCCTCTTCAATCCGGGTCAGGCGAAGCGCACAGAGGCACTGCCAATGCCCCCGATATCAACGCGCATGTAATCACCGGCCTTGACCGGTTCCAGCGGTACCAGAGAACCGGACAGAATGACTTCACCGGCTTTCAGGGTGATTCCGAATTCGCCCAGGGTATTGGCCAGCCAGGTGACGCAGTTGACCGGGGTACCCAATGCGGCAGCACCGGCACCGGCGCTCAGCACGCTGCCGTTCTTCTCCACCACCATGCCGCAGGTCACCAGGTCCACCTTGCGAGGCGATACCGCCTGGTCACCCAGCACAAACAGACCGCAGGAGGCGTTATCAGCTACCGTGTCTTGTATGGCGATCTTCCAGTCCCGGATGCGGGAATCGACAATTTCGAAGCAGGGCATCACGCATTCTGTCGCTGCCAGTACATCGGCATTAGTGACGCCCGGGCCAGTCAGATCTTTTTTCAGAATGAAGGCAATTTCGCCTTCGGCCCGCGGTGCAATCAGTCTGTCGCTGATGCGCACGGTTTCACCGCTGTTGAACACCATGTCGTCGGTGAGATAACCAAAGTCGGGCTGGTGAACATTCAGCATGTTCTGAACGGCCTTGCTGGTCACGCCGATCTTCTTGCCAATGATGGATGCTCCGTCCGCCATACGGCGTTCAAGCATGCGCAGGGAAATGTGGTAGGCATCGTCAATGGTGATGTCTTCACCACGTCCGGTCAGCGGCTCGACCGCCTCCCGCTTCAGCATGGCCTGGTAGAGCTCGTCGCCCAGCGCCTGAATTCGTGTCTGTTCCATTACTGTGCTCCTGCAGGCGCTTGATCGGCCTCCGTCAGAAAATTATTGACCAGCCGGGCAAACCGGTCGGCGTGTTCAATCTGAGTCCAGTGTCCACAACGGCCGAACACGTGCAGCTGGGCCCGGTCAATCAGTTCCGCCAGCTTCAGAGACGCTTGCAATGGAATCACTTCGTCTTCACGGCCGTGTACGATCAGGGTCTCGTGGGGCAGCGCGCGGATTTGGTCTTCGTTACTCGCCAGATTATCGACCCAGCGCTGGCGCGGCGCCGGGAACATGGCCGCAAAGGATTCCTGGAAACCCGGACGAATACTGGCCTGATAGCGCATTTCCGCCAGCTCTTCCGTCAGCAGCCCCTTGTTGAAGGCAAACACATCCATCAGACGACGCATGGCCTCCAATGACGGCTCATAACCCCAGACCTCATCCAGGCCTCTGGTGATCGGAAAGTTCACGCCCACCGACCCCATCAACACCAGCCTGCGAACCCGCTGCGGGTGTTCGATAGCCAGCGCCAGTGCCAGACCACCACCGAAGGAGTTGCCCACAAGGTCAACCTGATCCAGCCCCAGTTCGTCCAGAACACCGATGGCATGCTTCACCCAGCGCTCACGGTTGTAGATCTGATCCTCGGGGCGTTCGCTGTAACCAAACCCCAGCATGTCCGGCGTAATCACCCGGCGCTGGCTGGCCAGCTCTGGCATGATCAGGCGCCAGTTGGCCCAGGCGGTAACACCAGGACCGGAGCCGTGAATCAGTACAACGGGGATGCCACCGTGCTCGCGGCCAAGATCATGCACGTTGGTGCGGTAGCCGGCAGCATTAATCTCACGCCCGATTTCCGGGCTTTCTACGGCGGCGTTCATGGCTACCTCACAACTTGATACAGATATTTTTCATTTCGGTGTAGAACTCCAGGGAGTGCACACCACCTTCACGACCAATGCCTGACTGCTTGCTGCCACCAAACGGTGTGCGCAGATCCCGCAGGAACCAGCTGTTGACCCAGATAATCCCAGCTTCGATCTGGCCAGCTACGCGATGAGCCCGGCTCGCGTTTTCAGTCCATATTGCAGAGGCGAGGCCATAAGGAAGGCTGTTGGCCAGCTTGATGGCTTCCTCCTCGGTATCAAAGGGGCACAGGTGGACACAGGGGCCGAAGATTTCATCGGTAATTACCGCGGAATCTTCCGACAATCCGGTCCAGATGGTGGGCTGAACCCAGGCTCCGCCAGCCAGCTCTGCCGGCATGTCAGGAACGCCGCCTCCCGTAACAACGGTGGCACCGTCATCAACCGCCTTCTGGTAATAGGAAAGGACTTTTTCACGGTGTCCCAGGCTGACCAGCGGTCCAAAATTGGCGTTGGCGTCATCAGGTGGGCCAACGCGAAGCTTTTCCGCCTCTTCTTTAAGGCGCGAAACAAACTCATCAAAGATAGAACGTTCCACGTACACCCGTTCGGTGCCCAGACAAACCTGACCACAATTCACGAAAGCCGAACGCATGGTGCCTTCGATCGCCTTGTCCATGTCGCAGTCAGCAAACACCAGCCCGGCGTTCTTGCCACCGAGTTCCAGAGAAATATCCCGGATGCCTTTTGCAGCCGCTTTCATAATCACTTCCCCGGTGCTGATCTCGCCGGTAAAAGTGAAACCATCAACCTGGGGATGCTCGGTCAGGAAGGCACCGGCCGAATCACCACCGAAGCCATGCACGACGTTGTACACGCCGTCAGGCACACCGGCTTCTTTCATGACTTCGCCCAGAAGCGCGGTCGTCGTTGGGGTCTCTTCGGATGGTTTGACCACTACGGTGTTACCACAGGCCAGCGCCGGACCCACTTTCCAGGTCATCAGAAGCAATGGCAGGTTCCAGGGACTGATAACACCAATCACGCCCTTGGGACGGCGCACGGCATAGTTCAGAGCTCCCGTGCCATCCGGGGTCGGCATTTCAAAGG